>CAMVBP010000241.1 GCA_947165795.1 uncultured Treponema sp. | reverse complement strand
TTTTGTCATAAAAGAAACGCAGATGTTTATCCTCCAGTGCAATTTCAAAGAATATGTTGAAAATGATCACGATGGAAATTATAGCTGGTACCGTCTGTGCCTTGATAATGATGGGGAAAAAGATTTCGCAGTAGGATTTAATATTCAGCGATTCAAAAATCACGAGGCAGAAATCACATCAATCATTTCAAAAATCAAAGAAGTCTGGAAGCAGAGTTGTGGCGCGCAGGTGACCTTGCTCAACACTATTACAAACGTGGCGGCTTTGAAGAAAGACGATTATGAAATGATTGTTTCGGTTCACTTCTGGTTTGATAAATCAGTTATTGATGATGGAATAGAGGACACGCAATACATGAAAATTGTTTATACAGGAACATCGATTGATGAAAAAATGATTATGCATAACATAGAATTAAAACAACTATCGCTGGATATGGGAAAACCGGAATATGATATGCTGCAGGGAATTTCTGCTGTGGAAAACGGTTTTACGAACCCGGCATATGACCTTACCTATGACGAGTATAAAGAGTGGCTGCGGATAACGGACAACAATTCCAGAGGCATTGATTTGCCGGAAGGATGGATTCCGTATACCACATATATTCTGTATGTTGACGGTATTCCTGTCGGTTACGGCAGAGTCAGGCATTCGTCATCTGAGTATCTGGAAACAGTTGTCGGCGCAGGAAATCTGGGGTACGGCATCGCTAAGAAATATAGAGGAAAAGGATACGGAAACATTTTATTCAAAGAGTTATTGAAAAAATGCAAAGAGATCGGATATAAAGAAATTAAGCTGTTCCCGATGAAAAGCAACGAGCCTACCGTAAAAATCATGCTGAAAAACGGCGGCCAGATTATTGGAGATTTCAAGAATCAGAAACATATCATCCGCATACCAATTGAGTAAAATCTTATGAATATAAAAACCCCACGTCTTACAATCAAAACTTTCTCTCCAGACATGGCTCAGAGCGTCTACGAAAATTCGCAGGACGACGATACCAGGCGTTTTGTGCCCGATGAAGTTTATGATTCTGTTGAAGTAGCGCGCGAAGCAATTGAGTTTTTGATTTCGCGATACGACAGCGCAGACGGTCCTTTTGTATATCCAATAATCATAAATGACAGCAAAAATATCGGCTATGTTCAGCTTTGCCAGATTGATGATGGTTCCTGGGAAATCGGCTATCATATTGCAAAACAGTTTACGGGGCAGGGCTTTGCAACAGAAGCAGTAAAAGCCTTTCTTCCTGCAATGGCCCAAAAACTCAATATCAAAGAAGTCTACGGAATCTGTCTTGCGGAAAATGCAGCCTCTGTGCGAGTCCTTGAAAAATGCGGATTCACCCAAATCTATTATGGTCTTGGAAACTATCAGGGAAAAGAAGCGCAAATCATCAAAGCAATCTGGAAAAATTACAACTAAAATTACAACTTTTGACACCTTGTTTTATTTACATCTGCGTGCGAAAATCTAGATGTATTCGAAAGAATATCCGGCCGGCAAAAAAAATTTACAGGAGTCAATTATGATTATTGAATTTATTCTGGCATTTATACCAATTTTGTTATCTTCGGCACTGGCAACTGCTATCAGCGGTGGAAGCTTTGGGGGCGTTCTGGATATTTATGATTTTCTGACGGTACTTTTATTTTTTGTTATCCTAATTATTATCACAGGCTATGGAAAAAGTTTTTCCCGAGTTTTTTACTCCAGGAAGAAGTTTAAAAATCTGGACTTAAAAGAGCTTAAGGAAACAGATTATTCACTTACATTATCAACAAAAATTTTATTGTATAGTGCAACGCTTTTCCCAATAATGTATTTTATTTATATCTTATATACAGTCTGGGATCAGGAATATTCTATACACAGTCTGGGACCTAATTCTGCAGTGCTTTTTCTTTCGCTTGTTTATCTTTGTCTTTTTGAAATGTTTATTTACATGTTTAAGGCCAAAACAAAAAAAGCAATTATTCTGTACATGGCCGAAGATGAAGAAAATTCAGAAGCTGCAGAAAAAATTACAATTTCGTCCGTAGTAAAAACAATTATTGGAATCCTGCTTATAATTGGAATAATTGTTTTCCAGGTTCTGCTGATGAAAGCATTTAAATGGGATAACTGGAGCGACCGCAGCATTCTTGCTCCTGTTATTGATTTTCCTTCTTTATTGACGGGACTTATTTATGTAATTCCTTTGGTCGCAATCTCTGGAAACTTCAAGGAGCTTCTTTGTGGAATTAAAACTATGTTTTCAAACAAAAAAATTGGCCTTACTAAAAAGAACCTCTATCTGAATGCGGTAAAAACTACGATGACTTTGAACTGGTTTGCTGGAATTGCAACAACTATCATCGGCTGGATTGGCATGTTCAACAATCTGGAAGATTATGAACTGCTTTATCCGAACCTGGCAGTTAGTTTGATTCCGATTTTTTATGCAATTGTTTTTAATCTTCTTCTTACAATTGTGGAAGCCAGAATCAACAAGGTAGCAGAATAAGACGGGTGATA
>CAMVBP010000240.1 GCA_947165795.1 uncultured Treponema sp. | reverse complement strand
ACAACTATTGATTTGAATGCTCTTAAGAATTCATTGATTTCTGAACAGCCTGCTCCTGCACAGAATATTAACATAACTGTAAATGTTCCTGAGCAGACAAAAACAGTAGAAACAAAGGTAACTTCAACAGGTTCAACTGTAAAAACAGTTGAAACACCGGCTGCTGTTACAACTTCAAGTTCTGCGACAGCATCTGCAAGCTCAACTGTAAAAACAACAACAGCTTCTTCTGCTAAAACTACAACAGCAAAAGCAAAACCTGCTGCAGAAGAAAAGAAAGTAACACAGTATTGGGTTCAGGTTGCCGCTTACAGCAATAAAAAGGCAGCAGAAACTGCAAGAACTGCGCTTGATTCAAATAAGATTCAGTCAGATATTTTTACATATAAGGACAACAAGGACAAATTATTCTATAGAGTTAGAGTTGGTCCTTATACAACAAAAAGCGAAGCTGAATACTGGAAATCCAGAATCCTTAAGATTTCTGAATTTGAAAAGAGCGAAAGCTACGTAACAAGCACTGTTAATTAATTTTAATACATATATGTTTTTGCCTTGCAAAAACTGAAAAATGAAATGAACGATACTTTGAACGTTTTACGGCAGGTATCGTTCATTTTTTTTAACTTGTTTTTATTTTTTTTCAATTTTCATTTCCTTTTTTTACTATCTTTTGCAGTTATTAAGATGTGAAAAAATACATATTAAAATTTCTGTTTATATTAATTTTCTCATGTTGTTTAACTGCAGCACCCGCAGCGGGCAAGCAGTCAGCTGAGGCAGATCAGCAGTTAACCGCCCCACATCAGCAAGTAGCCGCAACAGGTCATCAGTTACCCGCGACACAAAAAGTCTCCTCGCATACTCTTTCTGCCGAAGAAAAACTTTTTATAAACAAAACTTCTCTGGAGCTTTATGCCGATTTAGATTTTAATTCCGGAATTAAATTTAAATCTCCGGTTTTAAACAGTTCAGTCTATATAAATTACAAGGATTACGTAAACGCCGAAAAGGAAAAAACTGCAGAGTTGCAAAATACTTACGGTTTTCATCTATTTACTGATTCTTTTTGCAGCACCCTTCCCTGCCAGATAAAATTTGGCAAATTAAATTTCAGCGGAAGCTTATCTAAAATTAACAATCCGCTTATTTCGAATTATTCTTCGCCTTTTTCATTCTCGCCGATGACTGTAAGCGGACTTTCTGCAAGTCTTCCTTCTTATTCTTCTTATACAAAACCGCTTGGAATATTTTTAGAAGGAGGATACAAAAATAAAAATTCAATTCTTCAAAAGCTTGTGCTAAATTACTGGACAACCGAAAAAGCTCCTGAAAATACTTCACAAAGCGAAGGCTTTTCTGCACTTGCCGGCTTTTCTTTTCCATTAAATAGTGACAAATTAATAATTTATACAGCAGTTACGGCGGGATTTTTTTCGCATGAAGAATATTCAAGTTCAAAATGGTTTTTACCGGAAGCTTATTATTCTGCCGGAAAAAATCTCTGCACAAGCATTCAGTTTTCAATTCAATTTAAAAAGCTGTATCTTTGTTTTCTGGATAATACATATCAAAATCCATTTAATGAATTTAATTCGGTATACCGCATGGATTTTAAATATGATGGAAAACATTTTTCTTTCTGCATGGATGGACTTTATTCGCCGGCACAAAAACTTCAGACGCCTTCAGAGAAAAAAATAACAAGGCAGTCGCAAATTGCCGCAGCAATTCAATATAAAACTATGATTAAAAATCTGTTTGTAAAAACCGGCGTTGGAGGAAATGCTTCATTTTATTTTCAGGATCAGAATCTTTATCCTTTTCCGGCAAATGAAAAAGAACTCTGCACGGAATGGAAGTTATGTTATGGAATTAATTTTTCTTCTGCAATAACAGGCGTGAATTTTACGGCCGGCGTAAATGGAACTGCACCTCTTCCATCTATTATAACCAGTTCAACTGTAAGCAAAAAAGAATTCACAAAACAGGATGAAGTTGAAATAAACGGAATAAGTGCGCAGATAAAAAACACTTATTATTTTTCTAAATTTTCTCCCGCAATTCTTTTTTCTGCAGCAATTACTCCTAAAGAGGATTTTTCAAAAATCACTTCGACATATAAAACTGCATTGTATTTATCATCATCAACAAATCCTCAGGTGTCGGGCAATTCAAGTTTTTCTTTTACAGTAAAAGATGAAAAAATTACTTCTAAAAAAATAGCTGGAACACTTAGTGCCGGTCTAAAAATCAAAAAACTCAACATAAAGGGGAGAGTCAGTTTTGAAATAAAACTGGTTGAATAGAAACCCGTTTTTTGATAAGATAGACCGATATTATCAGCAAATTATTTTTTTTAAAGAGGTAAAAATATGGCTTGGGATATTTCAAAAGTAAGAAATATCGGTATCAGTGCCCACATTGACTCAGGAAAGACTACAACTTCAGAACGTATCTTGTTCTACTGTAACAAGATTCATGCAATTCACGAAGTTCGTGGTAAAGACGGTGTTGGTGCTGTAATGGATAACATGGAAC
>CAMVBP010000239.1 GCA_947165795.1 uncultured Treponema sp. | reverse complement strand
CACCTCTGGATGCAGACGGCAAGCCGGACTACGAGTGTCTTGAAGCCCTGAATATTGAACTTTTGAACAACCAGCTTGTAGACCTGTTTAACGGAAAGGAAATTACAATTCCAACCTACGACTTCCACACAGGCACCGCTTATTTTGAAGATAAAAACAAAATGCGCCTTGCCGAAAATGAAATTCTCATTATGGAAGGAATCCACGGTTTGAATGACAAGCTTACTCCAAAGGTTGCTCCGGAATTGAAGTTTAAGATTTATCTTTCTGCCCTAACCCAGCTCAACCTTGATGACCACAACCGTATTTCTACCAGCGACAACCGCCTTATCCGCCGAATCGTTCGCGATAATAACTTCCGTGGAAAGCCTGCTGCAGGAACAATTGAAATGTGGCCGAGTGTTCGCCGCGGAGAAGAACTCCATATCTTCCCGTTCCAGAACAATGCAGATGCAGTTTTAAATACAGCACTTGATTATGAGCTTTCTGTCCTTCGCGTATACGCAGCGCCACTTCTTAGACAGGTAACACCTATGCAAAAAGAATACGCAGAAGCACGCAGACTTCTTCAGTTCCTGGAAAACTTTGCAACAATTTCGCCGACTGCAGTTCCTCCGCGCTCAATTATCCGCGAATTCATCGGCGGAAGTGCATTTAAATATTAACCTGCATATTACAACCGGGTTTATACACTAAACCCGGTTTGTAATTAATTTATTAAAAAATGCCAGCTAATTTTATAGAAATATCATCCATAGTATTAATCTTTATTTTAATCATAAATCTTATACTTTTTGCAACCTGGAATGCATTTTATTTTAAATTTGGTATTCCAATTTTTACTAAAAGAATCGAAATTTCTGATACGGTCAAAGCGTCTAAAAGAATTCAGGAATTTATAAATACCATGGATAAAAAAATGAATTTTTCGAAACTTACAGGAAAAATGATTTCCGAAGATTTATTCTTCTTCCGAAGAAAGATTTTTGTATTTACCAGAATAAATTCAGATTTCTTAATTGGAAATATTTCTGTTGATTCCGAAAACAGATGTGTAATTATTAAAGGGTATTTTAGTCTTAGTTTCATTATTTTTTTTATTTATATGCTTGTATACGCCGGAATAATTATGAATTTTAATTTTAAAGAAATTATTCCTGTGATTCTTTTTATTTTTTTAATTGTTTTTCTCTGCTATGTAGTATATCGAAAAAAATATAAGAAAATTGCCGATGAAATTGAATACATAATTAACAGATGGTATTGACCAGAACTTCATTCATTCCGGAAGAAAACTCCTAGAGTTTATTTTTCACTTCATCCAATAATTCTGCTTCTTCATACTCTACTGCTGCTTTCCATTCTTCAAGCTGTTTATCACGGAGTTTTTCAAGCGCGGTTGTCTTTTTCATGCATTCACGCAGAACAGAACGTTTTTGCTCAGTTACTATTTTTGCTTCGGCAAGTTGTTTTAAAAGCTCTTCTTTTTGATAATTAAGTAAATTGGTATGCTGGCTTTGCGCTATAATATCATTAAAATTGAATGAAGTTTTCATGCTTTTGTTCATCTGAACAAATTTTAGGGCGATTGCTTCTAACTGGGCATTTATCTGAGCTTCTACTGCAAGTGCTTTTGCAAGTTCACCTTCGGCTGCTTTTTTTTCGTAGTTACGATATTCAAGAATTTTTTCAAGTTCAAATTTAAATTTCTTCATAACGCAGTAAAAATACTAAGTTGTCAAAGGTTCAGCCTTTAAAGAATTCTGCCCTGAACTTTCTTCGCTTTTTGAAGAATCAACTATCTGCGCAGTTGTAGGAATTGAAACAGCAGGATTTTCAACATATTCACTTTCCGGAATTTCTATGCCGGTAAGTTCAGAAAGCTTCTGCAAGGTTTCTTCTATAGGACAAGGCTCGTACTCTTCCTGCTTTAAAAATTCTTCAATCTGTTCATGCTTATCTATTGCAATATCTACAGAAGGAGAAGAACCTTTCTGATAAATTCCTGCAGTTATCATAGTCTCGTTTTCTTCGTAAGAAGCCATCCAGGTGCGTAACTGACCGACTGCTTTTCTTGTCTGCACTCCGCATACACGTTTAGAAAGACGCGAAATTGAATTCAAAATATCAATTGCAGGATAATGATAAGCCTGTGCAAGACGGCGGCTTAAAACAATGTGTCCGTCTAAAGTTCCGCGAACCTTATCTGTAATAGGCTCGTTCATATCATCACCGTCGACAAGAACTGTATAAAAAGCTGTAATTGTTCCTTTTTTATTTGTACCGGAACGCTCGAGCAGCTTTGGAATCATATCAAATACGCTTGGCGGATAACCTTTTTGTGCCGGAGGTTCACCTGCCGCAAGACCAATCTCTCTTTGAGCATGCGCAAAACGGGTTACAGAATCCATCATCAGCATTACATCAAAACCCTGGTCTCTAAAATATTCAGCAATGGAAGTACAAACCTGAGCCGCACGAAGACGGCAGATTGAAGGTTCATCACTTGTTGCAACAACAATTACAGAACGCTTCATTCCTTCTACGCCAAGATCTCTGTTTAC
>CAMVBP010000238.1 GCA_947165795.1 uncultured Treponema sp. | reverse complement strand
ATGTAATTTATGCAAAATCAATTGCAAGGGCAATTACAAAATCTATTGCTTCGGACGTTGGAATGGTCGTTGGTGAAGAAATGACAAAATCCGGCGATTCCAATGTTGCAGCGGTCGGTTCATTAATTCAGATTTTTACAATGGTTGGAAATGTTTCGCGCCAGGTTACAGATCATGCAGATATGCGTATTTCCAGATATTTCCCGGCAAGGGCTAGCGTTACAGGAATTAATTTAGATGAAGGAATTTATGATATTGTTATTGATTATTATGAAAAAAATCATAAACTAGTAAGGTCAGATATTCGTAAAAATATCTTAATTAAAAAAGGAAAATTGAATCTTATTGAGTCAGCTTGGCTTGGAGGTAATTAAATGATTGTAATTTTAAAAAGCGGCGTAAGCCAGAATAAAATTGATGATTTTATAAGCGGAGTAAAGGAAAAAAATCTTGATGTTCATATTTCTAAGGGTGCCGAAAAAACTATTCTTGGACTTTTAGGCGATACTTCAAAATTAGATCCTGAAGATTTTCTTGTAAATGAAATTGTAGAAAGCGCTGAGCGTGTCAGTGCTCCATATAAAATGGCAAGCCGAAGCTTTCATCCGGAAAATACTGTTGTTACAGTTGGAAGCGGAAGCGGAGTTACATCCTGTAAAATTGGTGATGGAAAAACTGTTCCAATAATTGCAGGACCTTGTTCTGTAGAAAGCGAAAAGCAGTTTTTGGATGCGGCCGCTGCAGTAAAAAAAGCCGGAGGAAGAATCCTTCGAGGTGGCGCATATAAACCTAGAACTTCGCCTTATTCTTTCCAGGGACTCGGTCCTGAAGGAATAAGAATTCTTGAACTTGCAAAAAAGGAAACAGGACTTCCTATTTGTACAGAGCTTATGAGCGCTACTGAATTAAAATATTTTGAAAACGTAGATTTGATTCAGGTTGGTGCACGTAACTTCCAGAATTTTGATTTGCTTAAAGAAATTGGAAAATTTGGAAAACCTGTTTTGCTTAAGAGAGGACTTTCCGGAACAATTCAGGAGCTCCTTATGAGTGCTGAATACATTATGGCTAACGGAACAGAGCAGGTTATTTTATGTGAAAGAGGAATTAGAACTTATGACGGCTATACAAGAAACTGTCTTGATGTAAGCGCTGTTCCATATTTGCATAAAGTTTCTCATCTTCCAGTTGTGATTGATCCAAGTCATGCCTGCGGAATTCGCTGGATGGTTCCTGTTCTTGCTCAGGCCGCAGTAGCAGCCGGTGCAGATGGTCTTGAGATTGAAGTTCACTGCAATCCTGAAAAAGCTCTTTCCGATGCAAGCCAGCAGCTTCCTCCACAAATGTTTGAAGAGCTTTGCCAGAAGCTGAACAAATATGCCGCTGTTGAAGGAAAAACTATTTAAGGGAAACAGAAAAAAAAAATATATGCAGGTGCATGCCTCTATTGAAAACAGAGTGTTTTTAGTAGAGGCTGTTTTTTTTAACCCGCGCAAAGGATTGTAGCGCCGCCGAAGGCGTCCCGGAGCGCAGCGGAGGGATGAGCCGCGGTTAGTCGGCGAAGCGCGGAAAGCCTGGTTTTTGCGTAAGCAAAAATGCGCCCGCTTTCTTTTCAATTAAATAAAAAATAATTTCTGCAAAACGAATGTAATAATCAGCGCGGATGCCATGCAGGGTATAAATGCGAAGGATTTGTTTTTGGATTTTCTATTCAGGAAAAGGGCAATTAAAACTTCCAGGCCTATGCAAAGCGGAATCAGTTTTGGTAAAAGAAACAGGCCCTGAAAAATTCCAAACAGAACATCTGCCATTCCAAGTTTGTTCTTTGTTATTTTTCTTACTAAAAAATAAAATGCACCTGAGGCTGATGACGTTAAAATTATTATTAGAATTTTTGTATGAAAAAAAATCAGCTGAAGTATAAGTGCAAAAAAAATCGAAAGAATTTGAATATAAATTTTTACTGACTTTTGTTTTAAATCCTGCCAGGAAAGTATGAGTGAAAAAAATAATATGATTGAAAAAGAAAAAATATTATAAATCAGTTCCTGCATGTTTTTATTATATTTTGCAGAACAAAAAACGGTCAAGTTTGTTTTGCTGTGCTTCTGAATTATTATTGAAGTGGCCTTTTATATCATTGACTGTAATCATTTTTATCTATAAAATGTAAAGACTAACATTGAAATCTTTTTTTAAATATGGAGTAAAATCAATGGCAACAAAGTATGTTTACTTTTTTGGTAACGGCGACGCTGACGGTGATGAGTCAATGCGCGCTGAACTCGGTGGTAAAGGTGCTAACCTTGCTCAGATGGCAAAGAAACCTTTAAGTCTTCCAGTTCCACCTGGATTCACAATCACAACAGATGTTTGTCAGGAATTCTACAAGCTTGGTCGCAAGTACCCTGCAGGATTGGCAGCAGAAGTTGATAAGTATCTTGCTAAGCTTGAGAAGGCAATGGGCAAGAAGCTCGGTGATGAGAAGGATCCTCTTCTCGTATCTGTTCGCTCAGGTGCTGCAATCTCTATGCCTGGTATGATGGATACAATCCTCAACCTCGGTC
>CAMVBP010000237.1 GCA_947165795.1 uncultured Treponema sp. | reverse complement strand
ATTCTTTCGATGAACCTAAAGAAACCCTTTCGGCTTTCTTTTTAACGGTTCTTCGATTATAGGCATTTCTCATCCAAACAGCTCTCAAGAGCTTTTTTTATTTCTTCCTGATTGTATCCTTTCCCAATGAACACAATCTGATTTTCTCTGTCTCCGAATTCTTCATCCCATGCTTCTTTTACATCCGGATTTTCTTCGAGGAAGGCATTTTTCTGCTCTTCAACGAGGGCATCAATCCAGTAAGAAACTTCCATAACGGAAGAGTTACGGCCTGCCTGCTCGAAAAGCTGAACGTCTGCGTCTGCATCAGAAAACCAGATGTAGCCTTTTGCACGGATAAGCTCCTTCGGATAATTGTTGTTCACAAAGTCTGCAAACTTTTCGCGGTTGAAAGGACGCTTTTCTTCGTAAACAAAGCTTGAAATTCCGTACTCGTCGGTGCAGCCTTGTTTCTGGTTCAGACTGTTGATTGCCTTCTGAATTGCAGAAGAGGAATCAATCTGTTCAAAATTGAACGGCTCTTTAGTTGTGATTTTTGAAAGCTCAATATTGCCGTTCACGCTGTGGTAGATTGGTGCGCGGGTCTGGAACTCGCGGACAATTTTTTCTACCTCGGCCAGCTGACTTTCGTTCAGCAGGTCGCATTTATTTAATACGATAAAGTTGCAGAACTCAATCTGGTCAACAATCAGAGTAGAAATTTCTTCTGCAGTAAGATTGTTTTCGTCAACTTTTTCGTCTTTTTGTTTTTTCAAGTCGTCTAAGAACTCGCGGTAGATTCTGTCTGCATCAACTACAGTTACTACCGAAGTAAGATAAACGTTGGTATCAGGATTATCTTCCTCGTAAGCAAGGAAGCTGGCGCTAACTGCACCAGGATCGCTGATTCCCGAAGCTTCTACAAAGATAACTTCAACGCTGTCTATTGCAGAAATCTTTTCAATCTGTTTTATAAATTCTTCGCGCAGTGTGCAGCAGATGCAGCCGTTCTGAAGCTCGAACATCGGGCACTCTGCAACATTTGCGCCTTCTTTTTTCAAAATAGAAGCATCTACATTTATGCTTCCCATGTCATTTACAATAAGTGCAACACGGCGTGTTTCCTGACGGAGCAGGTTATTAAGCAGCGTAGTTTTGCCGGATCCAAGATAACCTGTGATAAGAACTACCGGTTTTTTATTTTTATTCATTTTATGATTCCTTGTGATTAAATTTTGAATACCATTGAGCGGCCCTTCGAGTGCCTCAGGGACCGCATTTTGAGCGGCCGATAATCTAGATCACAAGTTTTACTTTCTGCTTTACGAGAGTTGCCGGGGCAAAAAATAGGGCAGAAAGAATTATAAGATTAATAAAACTGAATGCTATAAAAGTTATTGCAGAACAGCTGCCGGCGTAGTCAAGAATTTTTGCCGAATGAATTACCTGAAGGACAAAACATACAGGACAGTCTTCTTCATGACAGCACAATTCGTGGCCGGCATGAATTGTTTCAAAAATAATTGCAGAAAAAAGAGAAAAAACAATAATGCATGCTGCAAGGCGTACAATTTTTTGAATCTTATTTTTACGTGAGTCAGTTATGCAGTTCATTTTTTTTCCTTCTGAGTTTTTTCTGCGCAGTCAGTGCAGACTCCGTAAAATACGGTTCTAAGCGGATTTAACACAAAGCCGTGTTCAACCTGTAAATGTCCGCCAAGTTCATTAAGCTCATCACATTCAAGATGAATAAGTTTTCCGCAGACTTCGCATTTTAAATGAAAATGCTGGCCGTGAGACTTGCAGTTTTCTCCGGAATATTCAAAGCAGGCCGCTGAATGATCATCTATAAAATATTTCTGGATTTTTCCTTCAGAAACAAATTTTTCCAGCTGACGGTAAATTGTTGCAATTCCTATAGAAATATTTTTGCTTTCAAAATGTGCACGAACGTCTTCTGCCGTAAAATGCTTTCCCTGCATTTCGCGAAGATATGAAAAAAGTAAATCCTGCTGTTTTGTTTTGTAGGCCGCCTTCTGCATTTTACGCGCGTTCTCCAAATTGATAATGATTCTCAAATTATACAAATCGCAGGAAAAATGTCAATATGATAATGATTATCAAATTATATAATTTTACAATTTTTTTATTGATTTCTTATATGCTTTATTTTTATATGATTTACAATTTCTATTAAGAGATAAAAGCATGGCAGATTTATCACATAGAAAAGCAAGCACAAAAATTCAGATTAAAGGTGCTGACGGAAAAATTTTAAGCAATGCAAAAGTTCATGTTAATCAGGTGAATCATGAATTTCTTTTTGGCTGCGGTGCTTTTGAAGCTCTGCCATATACAAACGGACCGTCTGTTCACAACGGAAACGGAACTTTAAATGAAGCAAAACCGATGACGGATGAAGAAAAAGAAGCGTTCCGTGTTCGCCTTGAAGACAGAATGCAGAAATGGCTTGGACTTTTTAATTATGGAACCCTGCCGTTTTACTGGGGCGGTTTTGAACCTGAAGAAGGAAATCCTAATACAGAAAAGCTTATGGCCTTGTAAAAGAAGTTTTTAAAGCGGCGCAGGAAACAAA
>CAMVBP010000236.1 GCA_947165795.1 uncultured Treponema sp. | reverse complement strand
TTGCAAAAAAAAGAAAGAATTTCTTGTCATCATTCTTAAGATAAAAAATGAGTCCGGAAAGAATAAATGCAAGAGGAATACATTCATACTGGCCTATTACAAGAGCAGGTACAACTGTAGAAAAACTGGTAAGAAAAAAAATAGAAGCACAAACAGACTTCTGCTTACTTAGTTTAAGAGTTTCTCCAAGCTTTATCATTAAAAAGGAATCTAAAAATACAAAGATGCATGGAAGACATTTTGCCCACACCCTTGCAAGAGAAGATGTATAAAGTGCAATTTCAGTTCCTGTAATTTTTGTAAAAATCCATGTTGGAAAATTCCAAATTGCAAATATAAAATAAATTGGAAGCGGATATCCATCGGAAATAACACTCCTAAAATCTCCATTAAAGAGAGAAATTCCTAAATAAGTAGAATCACAGATATCATAATAAAGCATTGAACATATAGATAAAATATAAAGAACAGCTATAAAAATATAAAAAGACTTAGAAAAATTATTTGATTTATTATATAGTTTTTCTTTTATTGATGTACTAAAATTCATTTTTTCAAATACCTTTCATAAATAAAATTATCAAAAACGTTCAGATGTTTCAACACTCTGTTATAATTGTCTTTCACAGCATCTAATCTGGCAAGATAGTTTTCTTCAGTACATTGTTTAAGAACTTCTTCAAGATTATCAAAATCTTTTGGTGTTATTTTTATTATTCCATCTTCATTAAAAAAATCACCTATTCTTTCTGCACCAAGATAAATTGGAATTGTCATTGCGGCAAAGCAGCTTGTAATTTTTTCCGTAAAATAATATTTCTTTACATCATTTTCTATAATAATTGAATAACGGTATGGTGCAAAAACATGATCGATTTTATCAAGAAATGGCCCACCATCAAATGTACCATATGTATCTGCAAGATTCTGTTCTTTGCACTTTTTTGCAATTGCAATTCTAAGCTTATGATATTCAGAAATATTCTGACGTGATGCCATTATGGAAATATTTTTTGTTTTATATTTATAAGCATCAGCAGTCATTGTTCCGCCATATTTTTTTGAACCATACCAAGGTCCTGTACAAAATGGAACAAATTTCGCATTTGAAACTGAGTTAAGAATTTTTTCAGAAAAAGTAAAAACATAATCAAAGTCTTTTTCAAGTCCTTTATGAGTTTCAAATACATTATAAGTATCAGGAAGAACGGCTTCACTTTCAGAAAAAAAAGCATATTTATGATCAGGCTGACCGCACTGTTCAAACAGATTTACCTGTGAATAAAAATGATTTTTTAAACTGAAATTAAACCTGTCAAAAAATACATAATCAGAATCCCAATAAGGTGAATGTGCACTTAAATCATTACGAAGATAATAGCATTCCAGTCTTTCACCTTTTTTATTGTAAAGTTCAGCAGGAGTCGGATCAAAAGGCGCTGAAAGATTATATTTAGGTACATAAAATTTCCCGTATATTTCATGGTACAAAGCTCCTCCGTTTTCCATTGGAGGCTCCGGATGTAAAAGTCGCTGCTTTGCAATTCTTAAAATTTTTATAGGATTTTTTGTCATAAGTACTCCATAATTATAATAGAGAAAGTTTATCTCCATTCATTAATTGTCTTAATTACATAATCAATCTGCTCGTCTGTAAGACATGGACTCATAGGAAGACTAAGCTCTTCGCGGTGAATGCGTTCTGTAACCGGCAGGCTAAGATTATTCCATTCTTTATAACATTCCTGTTTATGAGGCGGAATTGGATAATGAATGTTTGTACCAATTTGTTTTGAGTTAAGATATTTCTGAAGTTCATCACGATTTTCACAAAGGATCGGGAAAAGATGAAAAACATGTGCATTCCAGTCTGTAATCTGCGGTAAATTAATTTTAGGATTTTTTATTCCTTCAACATATCGGCTGGCAACAGATTTTCTAAGTTCAATATCTTCATCAAGATGCTTGAGTTTAACATCAAGAATTGCAGCCTGAATTTCATCTATACGGCTGTTGCGACCACAATATTGAAAAACATATTTTTTTGCACTGCCGTAATTTGCAAGACTTCTTATTGTGTTAGCAAGCTGTTCATCATTTGTGGTTACACCACCTGCATCTCCCAATGCTCCAAGATTTTTTCCTGGATAAAAACTGTGTCCGGAAACATCTCCAAGGCTACCAGTTTTTTTACCTTTAAACATACAACCGTGGGCCTGTGCATTATCTTCAATCAGTTTAAGGTTATATTTTTTACACAGCGCCCCTATTTTATCTGTATAAGCACATCGGCCATATAAATGAACAATACAAATTGCCTTTGTTTTAGAAGTGATTTTTTCTTCAATTAAGCTGTCATCAATCTGCAGTGTATTAATATCCGGCTCTACAAGAACAGGAACCAGACCGTTTTCTGTAATTGCCAGAATTGTTGCAATAAATGTATTTGCAGGAACAATAACCTCATCACCAGGCTGCATGACGCCAAGCTCAATATAAGCGCGGAAAATCCATACAAGGGCATCAAGACCGTTTGCACAGCCTATGCAATATTTTGTACCTATATAATTTGCATAAGCTTTTTCAAATCTTTCG
>CAMVBP010000235.1 GCA_947165795.1 uncultured Treponema sp. | reverse complement strand
AATCTGCTCTACGCTTAAAAGGCCGCGCTTAAGAGCCTGGTAAATTGCAAAAATTCTCTGGTCAGTACATTGAGCCACACGGTCCCGGATTTTCTCATCACTTTCTTTTTTAAATGCCGGAAGGTTCAAATCCTTTACGCCAACTTCAAGACCACGCGCCGCCTTTAAAATTGCTTCTTCAAAATTCTGCCCTATTGCCATAACCTCGCCGGTTGCCTTCATTTGAGTACCAAGCTTGCGAGCTGCGTAAACAAATTTATCAAACGGGAACTTCGGCATTTTTACGACTACATAATCCAGAACAGGTTCAAAGCAGGCCTTTGTTTTTTTAGTTACAAAGTTAGGAATTTCATCAAGCGTAAAACCAACTGCAATTAGGGCCGCAACCTTTGCAATAGGATAGCCTGTTGCCTTACTTGCAAGTGCCGAAGAACGGCTTACACGCGGATTTACTTCAATTACAGCATATTCAAAAGTATCGGGATTAAGTGCAAACTGGCAGTTACAGCCGCCTTCAATTTCAAGTGCAGAAATAATATTAAGAGCAGCACTTCGCAGCATCTGGTATTCCTTATCAGCAAGAGTTACTGTCGGAGCAATTACAATAGAATCTCCTGTATGAACACCAACCGGATCAAAATTTTCCATTGAGCAGACTGTAATAACATTAGCGTTGCTGTCACGCATAACTTCAAACTCAACTTCCTTCCAGCCGGAAATACATTTTTCTACAAGTATCTGATGAATCGGCGAACGGTGAAGTCCGTTGTGTGCAATTTCAGCAAGCTCACGTTCAGTGTTTACTATACCGCCGCCTGTTCCGCCGAGTGTAAAGGCAGGCCGGATAATTGCAGGAAAACCAATTACATTGTGAACAAAATCTGCAGCGTCTTCGTAAGTTGTAACTACCTTAGAAGGAATACAAGGCTCGCCGATAGCCTCCATTGTATCCTTAAACATCTGGCGGTCTTCTGCTTTATCAATTGTTTCGGGTCTTGCACCCAAAAGCTGTACATTATGGCTTTTTAAAAATCCGCTTTTTGCAAGCTCCATACTCAGCGTAAGGCCTGTCTGTCCTCCAAGTGTAGAAAGCAGCGAATCAGGTTTTTCTTTTTCTATAATTCTTTCAAGAGTTTTAAGAGTCAGAGGCTCCATGTAAATTTCATCTGCCATGTAATGATCAGTCATAAGCGTTGCAGGATTGGAGTTTACAAGACAAACTTCAAGTCCAAGAGATTTAAGCGCCTTACATGCCTGGTTTCCCGCATAATCAAATTCTGCTGCCTGACCAATTACAATCGGGCCGGACCCGATTATCATTACCTTATGTATATTTTTATTTAATGGCATGACGATTCTATCCTCCAATATCAAGCCTTCAGTAAAATCAATGCTCAAAAAAAAAGACGACACCACTTCTAAGAAATGATGTCGCCTTTGACTTCAAATACTATAACGAAATTACAGTATTATGGGAAGTAGTTTATTATTTAAACTTTACTGCAGTTCCGTATGCAACAATTTCTGCAGCGCCCTGCATTACGGTAGAAGAACCGTATCTTATTCCAACAACTGCATCTGCACCAAGCGCGTCTGCTTCATCAACCATACGCTTAGTTGCAATCTGGCGTGCTTCATTAAGCATTTCTGTATAACCGGTAATCTCGCCGCCCACCAGAGTTTTTAAGCCTGCCATAAAATCACGGCCAAAGTTTTTTGACTGAACGATAGTTCCCTTTACCATTCCCAAAGCTTCAAATTCCTTTCCTGGAATTGAATTAATAGTTACGAGCATCATATTCCTCGCCTCCTTCTATTTCTTTCATTCTTTGAATTAACACAACCACAGTACCAATGATTGCACAAATCACGACAACAAACGCTATTAGCAGCGGGTAAAGAGCAGATCTGTCTTCGCGAACTGCAAAAATAAGCGTGCCTAAAATCAATGCCATAAACGCGCAAAAAACAATTGCCGCAATTATAGCACCGGTTTTCTTTTTTCTGTTTATGTCTTCTTTTTCAATATCCATAAACTTTGTCCCTTGCTTTTCGAGATTATTAATCTCATTCAAATATTCCGATGCCTTTAGATTTTTTAAGTCAGTAACTTCTGAACCAAGTTTTTTACAGAGCTCCATCATAAGCTCTGCATTTTTTCTTTCCTGTTCCAAAAGTAAAACCTGCTTTTCCATGCATTCAGAAAAAGAGATTATTCCCTTCTGCAAAAATCTAATTTCTTCAATCGGAACCGACAGTTTACGCAGAAGCTTAATTTTTTCCAGCTGCTGAACATCGTTCATGGTGTAATCACGATATCCATTTTCGGGATTTCGCTCCGGACACAAAAGCCCTTCATCTTCATAGAAGCGGATATTCTTTTTTGTAATTCCAACCAGTTCTTCAACCTGATAAATCTTCATCTGCGTTCCTAGAAACAAATTATAAGGGTTCTAGTTAGTGGAAGGTCAAGAAAAAAAATATAAATTTTAAAAATTTTTTTTAAAATTTATATTTTTTAATTTCTTTATATATTGAATCCTTTCCGTTCATATAACCTTCAAAGGTTTCGTAAATATAAACATTCGGATTTGTTCCGCAAAGGATTGTAG
>CAMVBP010000234.1 GCA_947165795.1 uncultured Treponema sp. | reverse complement strand
GCGAGGGAATCCTGCTCACGTTTCGAATGAGTCGTGTTGCGAGGAGGTCTTTGCCCTCCACTATCAACCATAAGTTTTGATTATTTCTTCTGAAATTGCAATTCGCTTCATACCGCGGTCCATTGCTTCTTTTTCTATGTAACGGTGGGCTTCCTGCTCGCTCATATTCATGTTCTGCATCAACAGCATTTTTGCGCGGTTAATCTGTTTAATTTCTTCCATTTTTACCTTGAGCTTTGTCGTCTGGCTGGAAAGGACCTGAACCTTATATTGAACGGCAATTGCAATTTTCATCATGTTATAAAAATAGAACGGCTCAAAAGGTTTTGTAATTGTTAGAATTCCATAACCTTCTACGCGATAAGAAATTTCATCAAAATGCTCATTCGGAACAAGCAGAAGAATTGTGGAATACGATTCAGAAATATTCATTGCAAAATCTGTGTCGTAGCCGTCACCGGAATCAGCAATAATTATGTTGAATGAACGTTCTGTTGCAAGGCGGCGTGCTTCGTTAAAATCCGTTGTTGTTGTCAGCTCGAACAGAGGCGGAACAAGAAATGCCGAAATTTGAGAAATTATTTTGCTGTCGTGCGAAACTAAAAGAACGCTGTGACTATCTGCTTCCATTTAAATCCTCAGTGAATAATTTAATAAGTCTCAATAATCGGACCAAGTGCAGCTTTTATAAATTCACTGTTTTCTGCAAGGCGCTTAGCTTCTGCTAAAGATTTTGGTAATGCTTTTAAAGTTGTCTGTTTTGCTACTTCTTCATCAAAAAGATTATCTTCTGTTGCAGCAGGAGGTTCAATCTTATTTTTAATTCCTTCGATTGCCGCATTAATTATAAGAGTAAGGGCAAGGTAAGTATTGCAAAGCGGATCCGGAGAACGAAGCTCAAGGCGCTGTGTATTTTTGCTGGAAGGAAGACGTATAAGTGTTGAACGGTTTTCTTTTCCCCAAGAAATATATTCCGGAGCTTTACTTGCACCAAGACGGTTATAAGAATTATCAGCAGGATTCAAATAATATGTCATTTCTTCTATATGATTTAAAATGCCGCCAAGAATATATGGTAAAAGATTTTCCGAAGAACCTGTTTTTCCAATTGCGTTTCTGTACGAAATATTTATATGCATTCCGTTTCCTGCCTGACCGGCAATCGGCTTTGGAGAAAAGTCTGCATAAAGCCCGTTGCTTGCAGCTTTTGTATTTACAATCCATTTGAATGTAGCAACGTTATCTGCGGCTGTAAGCGCGTCTGAGTAATGGAAGTCAATTTCATTCTGTCCGGGACCTTCTTCGTGATGGCTTGCTTCCGGAGTAATTCCCATCTGCTCAAGAGTAAAACAGATTTCGCGGCGGATATTCTCTCCATGATCCTCCGGAGCGATGTCCATGTAACCAGCTTTATCAAAGGTTTCTGAAGTAGGCTCCCCTTTTTCATCGAGCTTAAACAAATAGAATTCAACCTCGGTGCCAACCATCATTTCTATTCCGCATTCATCTTTAAGACGCTGGCAGGCATTCTGCAAAATTGTACGGCTGTCTTTAGCATAAGAAGAGCCATCAGGATTTAGAATATTACAGAACATGCGCACAACTTTTCCTGTGGCCGGTCGCCATGGAATAATAGCGAGTGTAGAAGGATCCGGTAAAAGATAAAGTTCAGATTTCTGCGGACCTTCAAAGCCGTCTACCGCAGAGGCATCAAACGGGATTCCGTGTTCAAAAGCACGCTCCAGTTCGCCCGGCATAATAGAAATATTTTTCTGCTTACCGGATAAATCAAAAAAAGCAAGGCGAATAAATTTAACATCCTCTTCGCGCATAAAATCCAAAACTTCTTCCTGTGTGTACATATTTTACTCCAAAAAAAAAGGCGTTCATTTTATCCAGCGACACCACGTCGTAAGAAAAAATGAGCGCCTTTGCCCTTAAGATTTTTTAATTTTAACGGAATTCTGAAATACGGTCAAGAAGATATTTTTGAATGAAAAAACTATCTTACTGTCAATCACTATAGATACATAAAGTTGTTCATGATTTGTTATTCAACGATATCTATCATTATCAATTACGTTTCTAAAAATATAAACCTGATAATATTCTTTTTTTCATCTGCAAAGGCACTCATAAAAACGCCATATATTAGAGCAAATATTATAATTATTATTTTTTTAAGACCCTTAATAAGTTCTTTCGACAGTTTTTACGAAGTAGTGCTATTATTGTAATTTTATTTTATCAATTAAATATCTGGCAAAATTATCATAAATAGTATTTCGTTCTATTAATGTTTTACCGTTATAAATACAATAATTATCTTCACATTCATCGTAAGTATAAGTAAACGCAATTTCTGAATTTATATAAACAACACAAATTGAAGTAACATAGATATTTTCTGGAAAAGATATTATCTGATCAGTTATAACAACAGGTTGTATTGAAAATAATCTTTCTAATGAATAGAAATCTTTAAAATTTTCAAAAGAAAATTCTTTTTTTACTTCATATCTTCCATTTAGAACATCATTATAAGTTCTTCTAACATCTGTATATAAACTTGGACTGTTATAATATAAAACAGCTTTTATTGATTTTAAATCTTCCGTATTTGTTAATT
>CAMVBP010000233.1 GCA_947165795.1 uncultured Treponema sp. | reverse complement strand
AGATAAGTCAGGGAAAGAAGAATTACAGGAATAAGACAAAAAAAGCAGAAAATAATTCTAAGGCTATAATAAACAGAAATATTGGACAGTTTTTCTTCAAGGTGTTTTAAAAATCTCATTTACCAAAATCCTTACCGCGAGGGCCAAATGCTTTCTGTCTCTCTCTTACAGCCTGAATAATTTCATTATTCTTTTCCAGTTCATCAATTAAATCCCAATGCCAGTCGAGTTCTTTAGGTTCAAAAAGCGGAGGCTCCGGTGGACGTACGCGCGAATTGCCGGCTTTTACAATTTCCATTAAGCTTTCGAATGTTTTTTTGTCTGCGAGCTTAATAAGATATAAAGAAGAAGGAACTGCCATAAGCGATTTATCTTCATTAAAAACAAAATCTTCTTCTTTTAAATCAAACGGTTTTACTACATTGCGAATAACTTTACTTCTTCCCGAAGTACATGAATAATTATTTCCGCATGAAAAAATATGCTTGTCTACAAAATAAGTATTACCTTCATAATTTAAATTGGCTTTATCCGAAGAATATTCCATATCTGTTTTCCAGTAACGGACATCAAAATACTTATCGCCGCAAAAATAAAGGCAGGAAATATTTTCCTTTGGATTTTGTGAATCTAAGGTAACACCCTTGGAAACTGCATTTCCTCTGTAATAATCCGGATTATCTTTATCCTGAATGTAATAATTCAAAAAAATTGTATCGTTAATAATGCAAACTGGAATTACTGTCTGTTCATGCCTTGAATATTCAAAACTAATTTCCCAGGCATTATCATTAGACTGAGGAGTTACAGTAAATAAAATCTGTTCTGCTTTTTTAGCAGTTGAATCATTTCTAACACGAGTTTCTTTTTCGGCATAACTTTCCGGTTCTGCGGCCCTGTCATAATACCAGCCGTAAAAATTCTTTAATAAAATAACAATCTTATTTCCCTGCTCTTCCTCTGTAGATTCAAAAAAAACAAATCTGTCTTTACCTTCCCAAATACCTTCAAGATTTTCGGGCAGCGAAACAGAATAAAGAGGACATAGCATTAAAAGAAAAAGTACAGCAAAATATTTTTTCATTGTCTTTAATTATCGGAGTAAAATGCGCTTTTGTAAATATAACAACTGAAAATGAATTTAGTTAATTTAATGCGTATCGTTGAAAAATTCACTTCAATAATTTATAATAAAAATGATGACTTATCTGGCAAAAATTGGTGAATTGACCTTAAAAGGTTCAAATATTCAGGAATTCGAAAATCTATTAAGAAAAAATGTTCAAAAATGTCTTAAAGACTGCAAGGATGTAAAAATTTCTTTGCGGGCAGGAAGATTATACATTGACTGCGAAGAAGAATCTTCGCCAAAAGTAGAAAAATTGCTTTCGCATCTTATTGGAATTACAGGCTGGGCAAAAGTCAGCGTATGCGAAAAAACTATAGAAGCAATTACAGATGAAGTAATGAACCTTGCCAAAATTGAAGCTCAGAAAGGTGCAAAAACCTTTAAGATAGACGCGCGAAGAGCAGACAAGAGTTTTCCGCTTAATTCATATGAAATTTGCTGCGAAGCGGCTGGTCCTGTTGAATCGATTATGAAAGTCGACGTTCATAAACCGGATGTAGTTTTTTATGTTGAAGTCCGCGAAAGAGTTTTTGTTTACTGCACTTCAAATAAAGGCTGCCGCGGTCTTCCTGTAGGTTCAAGCGGAAAGGCACTTCTTCTTCTATCCGGAGGACTGGATTCTCCTGTTGCAGGCTACAGAATGCTTAGACGCGGAATGAAGGTTGAATGCTGTTATTTTCATTCGTATCCTTATACTTCCGAAGAAGCAAAGCAGAAGGTTGTTACTCTTGCACAAAAATTAAGCTTTTACGGAATTACACTTTATTTAAATATAATTCCTTTTACAGATGTTCAGATGAAAATTAAGCAGAATTCTCCAGTTGCATGGACAACTCTTATGCTCAGAGTCTGCATGATGAAAACTGCTAATATTCTTGCCAGACGCTGTAAAGCAGACTGCATTGTTACCGGTGAAAGTGTCGGTCAGGTTGCAAGTCAGACAATTGAAAACATGACAGTAACAGAGCATTTTGCAGAACTGCCGCTTCTCCGCCCTCTTTGCGGAATGGACAAAGAAGAAATTATAAGTGATTCTCTTTGGATTGATACTTACGAAACTTCAATTCTTCCATATGAAGACTGCTGTGTTTTGTTCTCGCCAAAACATCCTGTTTTAAGAGGAACTGTTGAACAGGCAGAAGAAATTTATAAAGGTCTCGAAATTGATGATTTAATACAGAAAGCTTTTGATGAAAGAGAAATTATAAAAATTGAATTTGATAAAGAGCCTGAACATAAAACTGAATAAAACGGAGAAAGAAGTTTGAATCTTAAAAAAGAAGAAAAACAACAGATTTATAATCTTCTCAAAACAGCCGATTCATTCATTCTCGGATATCGTCGGAATATTTTTGCAGGCGAGCCTCAATTTTCCGACGATGAAGAAATTACAGAAGAATCTGGCAGCGCAGGTGATGCATCTGCAACTGAACAGGCATCTGCGGGCGCAGAAACTTCTTTCACCACAGCACAGGCATCTGCCAGTGCGCCGGAAAATTCTTCAATAACTCAAGTCT
>CAMVBP010000232.1 GCA_947165795.1 uncultured Treponema sp. | reverse complement strand
ATGGTTACTACTGCCATGATTAACTCCTTCACGCGTGTTATAAAACACGACCAAACTCTGTTTCTCGATACTTGCCGGATTGGCAAAGCACGGAAGATATAGCTCTACGAGCCTGTTTTATTTAAACTACTCTAATACAGAATAGCCTTGTTCCTTTAATATATCGTAAAGCTCGGAAATAGGCAAGCCTATGACACAGGAATAGGAACCTTCGATTTTCTGAACAAAGCAAGAAGCAAGGCTCTGAATCCTGTAACCGCCTGCAGCTCCGTGCCATTCTCCAGTTTCTACATACCATGAAATTTCTTCATCAGTCATAGGAGAGAAGGTTACCTGAGTTCTGTTTATTCTGCTTGAAGTTTCGTGTGTGTGACCATTATATAGAACAATTGCAGTTATTACTGTATGAGTTTTACCCTGCAGCATCTTTAAATATTCAATTGCCATTTCGTGATTCTGCGGTTTACCAAGAATTTTCCCGTCAAAATAAATTACTGTATCTGCTCCCAAAACCCATGGAATTTCCTGACCTTTTGGAAGGCTCTGAATTACGGCAGTAACCTTTTCTCTTGCAAGAAGCTCCGGAATCTGATCGCTTTCTATGGCATTTGTAAGGGTTTCATCTATGTTCGGAATTATAACCTGGTAAGGAATTTTTAGCATTTTAAGAATTTCCTGTCGGCGTGGTGAAGAAGATGCTAAAATAATTGGTTCCATATTTGTATTGTCCTCCCTGGAATACAACTTTTTATGATATTTTTAGTTATATGTAAAAAAATGGGCTTTCCTGATATACAGTAAAGCCCATTTTCCTTCTGTAAAAGAAAATTATTTATTTTCCTTCTGAATTATTCTTCTTTTTGCTGTCTGAAGAACTTGCAGATGGAGATAAAGTTTTCAAAAGTTTCTGAGCCTTCTGTCTTACAGCAGTATTATATTTATAGTTTGTTGCAATGTAAGAAATTTCATCAAGCATAGATTTTTTATTTTCTGTTGAATCAGCTAATAATTCAAAAGCATTCAAAACTTCAAAAGCAAGGCTGCTTGTAGGATTCAAGGCTCTGTTGCGTTTGTTAGCATAAACAATTGCATCTACAGTTTCGTCATTATTGTTGATTCCAATTTCGCCAAGAGATTTAACAGCAGCAGCAATTACCATTGGTTCTGCATCATTTACTGCAATGTAAGTAAGTGTATTTTTTGTGTGTTCTGTAGGAACTTTAGCCATTAAAAGACAAGCTTCGCGGCGAATTTCAGGGAAGTTGTTTGAAAGACGACCTTTTGTACGTGTCTGACTTGTAAGACCTTCTCCTGCAAGTTTATCCATTGCTCTGATAACTGAATCAGAAGTGTTTCCTTCTTCGAGAGCTGCTTCAAGATACTGCAAGGCTACAAGCTTGTTATCATATTCGTCTGAATCTGCAAGTGTTGATATGATTTCGCCGTCCAGATCTGTAAGGTAATCTTCCTCAGCAGAAATTTCTGAATTATTCTGTGCAAAAGCAAAACTGAACGAAAGTAAAATTGCTGTAGATACAAAGATTTTTTTAGAAAACTTCATCGTTTTTTCTCCTCGTTTGCGGCCGTATGAACTCCGCATTTGCATTTATATATTATACTATATAGATAGTAAAAAAGCAATGTAAAACAAGTTACATTTTTTTTATTGACAATTAGTCAACCGGCGGAATGTGAACATACCATTTTCCGTCTATCTTTACAAAATAGTAGGTAATTACAAATGTTGTTTTATCTGCCTTGTAGTAGCCGCCGCGGATATTGTTTTTAGAAATATAGCGGATTTCTTCTACAGAGCTTCCCTGTCTTATTTTAATGAAAACCTTTGTAAAATAGTCTTTAATTCCATGCAGCTGAGTTGTTTTATAGTTGATTGAATCCGGAGCTATATACTTTTTCCAGCCTTCAAAATCTCCTTTTTTCATGATTTTTTCGAGTTCAGCAATAATTCTAAGAATTTCTGCCTTATCTTCCTCGAATTCCTGTTTAGATACAGATTCTTCTGCACTAAGTTCGTTAGTAGAACGAAGGTATTCATCTTCGTTATCTGGAACTTCCTGAACATCATCAAGAAAAACTACATCATCGTCTACCGAAGAAACTTCTGTATCTACAACTTCATCTACATCTGTTATATCATCAGAAGCTTCAACCTGAGGTTTTTCTTCAGTAGAATTTGATGCACATGAATAAAAAGTAAGCAAAGAAACTGAAATTAATATAAAAAATAATATTCTTTTCATATCTTATAAGATAAAGGTATTGTCGCTTTTTGTCAAATAATGTAGATTTTAAAACATGGTAAAAGCTATATTTGCAGGTTCTTTTGATCCTCCGACTAACGGACATCTTGATGTTGTAAAACGCGCCGCTGAACTTTTTGAAAGCATTGACGTTGTAATTTCGGTAAATCCGGACAAAAAATACATGTTTACTTCTGAAGAGCGCGTAGAAATGATGAAGGAACTTGTAAAAGACTGTAAAAATGTTTCTGTTCACGCTTATGAAGGCCTTATCGTAAATTATGCAAAGCAGCATAACGCAAAGGTTTTAATAAGGGGAGTGCGCTCTTCAAACGATTTTGCCTACGAATTTGAGCTTGCATCAATGAATCAGAACCTGAACCCG
>CAMVBP010000231.1 GCA_947165795.1 uncultured Treponema sp. | reverse complement strand
AAAAGAATTACTGCTTCAAATTCAAAAAAAGATGCAGGATTTTTAAAACTAAACCAGTTAAGAAAATGCCCGGTAGCAAGGACAACAAAGTTTACTATAAATAAGTATCCGGTCTGCATAAAAAACATTTTCATTTTTGAAAAGCCTTTATCACTTAAAAGCGGAAGATAACAGACTGCACATATAAAAGCATCAAGTAGTATAAACATAATGTCTACGGCAGAAAGAACTGCCTGTTTTCCCTTAAAAATATAAAGAAAAACTGAATCAATTAAAAAAATTGCAGTAACAATAAGTGAAAATATATATATAACTGTCTTAATTTTATCTTTCATATAAACCTCTTAAAAATCAATAAAATTATAAACCAAGTATTTTCTTTAGTTTTGGAACATACTTTCTGGAAATAATTACCCTGTATCCGTTTTTTAGAACGGCTTCAAAACGTCCGCCAAAAGCAGGTGTAAGTGTTTTGATTTTATTTATATTTACAATTACAGCTTTATTTGCACGGAAAAAACTGCCGGAATCCAGAATTTCTTCAATTTCATAAAGCTTAAATTTTGTCTGGAAAACATCTTCTGAAGTATAGGCAAAAACTTTTTCTTCTACAGATTCAAAATAAAAAATATCTTTTTTTTCAACAATAACGATTTTTGAATCTTTGTAGAAATTCATTTTTGAACTTCCGTTTTTAAACTGATTCAACAAACGGGTAAGGTTTTCATCAAAACAAGAACATTTAACGATAATTTCATCTTCCTCACCTGGCTGTGTATCAAGAATGGTAATTTTCATTGTTACATTCTACTTTACATAAACTGTTTTTTAAAGCGAAATGCCAAGTGACATTACAAACTGCATGTACTTTTTTGGAATGTTATAGCCGGCTTCAATAGTCATTGCAGGAAGATTTACCTGCGGAAGATAGAGATGGAAACCGCCGGAAGGTCCATAAACATATTCAGTACTGTTATCATAATCTTCAATCAAAGCCTGCTGAAAAAACGCAAACATTGAGCACATAATAAAGCGGCATTTTGCAATACCAACCTCTAAACCAACATCACAGCCAGCCATTTTTTCTGAATAAAAATTACCAGAAATTAAGGAACAGGAGATATCATCGCGAGTAAGTCGATTCATGACAGCTTTATTGTTTTCAATTCCACCTGCAATTGTAAAAAGAGAGCGTACCCTGTCGCAAAGTCGAATATTTTTTACAGCCTTTGTACTTGCATAGTAAACAGGTTCGTTTGTTGAAGAATATCCAACTTCACCTTCAAGGCTGATTTCATCCTTTGAAATAAACCAACCGCTTAACTTTGAAGATGTATATTCAACAAAAGGCGCAAAATCAATTTCAAAAGATGAATCATACTTTTTTTCACAGGAAATTATGTCGTAAAATGCTAAATTAGCGCCGAATGAAAAGTTTTCGCTAGAAGCAAAACTTACGCCCGCTTTTGTAACAATTCTATGAACATCAAGCGAATACAAATCTTCTTTATCAAGCGAAACTACCTCATATTCAGATTTTGCATAACCTCCGTATAATAAAAATCCAGGTTCAGTAGGAGAAACTGCTTTTTTGTTATACGAAACCATTGTATTTACGCTTTCTTTTGAAAATATACCTCCGGTCATAAAAGAGTTTCCACGGCCAAAGGCGTTTGTATCCATAAGAATTAATCCACCGGTAAAATCGTTGTCTGACCAAGAAAATAAGGGTAGCGGAATTACCGACAGTTTTTCATTAACTGAAATTTCAAGAGTTCCTGAATCTTCTCCTTTTTCTATATAGGTTATTTCACACTCTGAAAACTGTCCTCCAACAAGAATCTTTTCCTTAAGTTCCTCAACATTTAGCTCTGAAAAGTTTTTTCCTTCAAGATCTCCTGTAATTTTATTCATATAGCTTTCTTTTGTGCGCCATAAGCCTTTATATGCAACTTCTGTAACTTTATCTGCAAAAACAGTAAAAATCGAAGAAACTAAAATGCCAAAACATACAATAATCTTTTTCATATAATTCACCACAACAAAAAAATTAAAAATGTATCTGAATGCCATTAACGTAATTTTCCCTGAAGAAATAGGTAATTTTTCTTTCCTCGGGATTAAAAACTGCACTCCATACGGTAAGAGCTTTTCCGTTAAACTGCTTTGCCCTTACATATTTTAAAACCTGAGCTGTTTCGCTTTCAGACATTTTCCACTCTGAAGCAGTTCCTTTTTTATTTAGCATGGTGAATCTTGTATTTGAGTTTTCTGTTTCTGCGTTATGGCCGTTGTCTTTTTTTGGACAATCAGTTACGTAATGGTTTGTAAGGATTTTTGTTTCGCTTACATATATTTTATTATTAACCCATTCAACAGCCACAGATTTTCCGGATGAATCAGAAATTGCAAAATGATGAGCCCAGCCGATTACAGAATGCATATCTAAACTGCTGAGTAAATCTACCGCCTGATCAACAGTAGAAGCTTTATCCAAAACAAGCCTTATTGCATCCGTGGTTGTAACGCTTATATTTCCGCGTTCCTGCGCTGTAGTTTCAGCATCTCCTGCCATTAAATCGGCAATGCATAGACCTTTTTCATTCATTCCATCCATTGGGACATAAATCAAAGCAAGCGCCTGAATTTTACGGAAAAACTTACTCTCATGTTCCCA
>CAMVBP010000230.1 GCA_947165795.1 uncultured Treponema sp. | reverse complement strand
CTCTCCATGGAATTGAGTTAAAATAGTTGTTTCCCATTTTTTTACCTCGAATATTTTTTGGCGTGCCCCCGGCTTCGTCGGGGTCGGGCTTTTCGCGGTTCCGCTTCGCTCCATTCTGCTTCGCAGAACTTCGCCGCTACAATCCCTCACGTGTTTTTATAATTCTTAATTTCTTTAGTATAATTGAAACTCGTGTCTGCGTAAAGTACACAGTTTATTTTTTGGAAAGGAAGAAAGTGAAAGTTTCCTTTTTGCCTTCCTTTTCAATCCACATATAACCGTCTGAATTTGAATTCGTTCTGCAGCCTTCGGGTACAGTTTTTAATGCCTCATCCAATGCACTAAGAACTTCTTCCTGCAAAATCAGAATTCTGTATTCCTGATCATTCTTTTTCTTTTTGTATTTTTCTTCCAGCGTGGTCTGATTCAGAACAAATTCTTCCTTTGTGTATTCCTTGTAAAAAGAATATTCCCTTCCATCAATAATTGCGCCGTATTTTTCTGCTTCGCTCATATTAATTTCCTGCGGATAAATATAATAAGTGCTTACGCAGTAAAGCGAAAAGTCTTCGTAGTTACCGTCCTTAATGGAAATTTCCATCTGAACGGCTTCTGTCAAATCTTCTACATAATTTTCATTTATAACTCTAAAAACCCAGTTTCCATCCGAAAGCGCAAGTTTTTCAGCAGGTAAGGGGAGTTCTTCTTCCGTAAACATGTAGGTATCAATTCCATTTCTGTATTTTTCAGAAGTCAACTTCTGATTTTTAATGGAAGATTTTGCAAAAGCCGTAGCGGCTGCAGCTGCAAGAACTAAAAGCGGTAAAACTATTTTTTTCATATTATGCTCCAAAAATAAATTATGATTTTCTACTATATATATAAACTTTACTTTCTTCAACATTCATCAACATTGCGCCTTAACGGTTGAGAAAAAACTCATTTAATAATATAGTTAGGAATATGAAAACAAAAACAGTATCTTTGCTTTTTATCATAGTAGCATTAATCATTGGCGCAGCATTCTTTTTTATAAACAGATTTTTATCAGAGGAAAAAACTTTAACGCGCGCAAAGATAATTACACCGACTGCTCAGAATCATAATGCAGAAATTGATGATGAAGCTTCACCATTGCTTGAAACAAGTTCATATGAAACTTTTGTTCCTATTGAGTTAGGAGAAACATTAATCAGTACATTTACAATGGATATAAATAATGACGGTTATGATGATGAAGTTATTGCCGTAAGAAAGCAGTCTTCTCAAAATTTATATCTTGTTCCGGCATTGCTTAATCCCGACAGCGGAGTATATACCCGCCTGGAAGAAATTCCTACAAAATTTTCACGAACATCTGTTTTTTCTTACAGCGGAATGGACGTTATAGGCGAACATAAAAATTCTTTAATTTATCAGGGAATTGCTGATGACGGAAATTATGTAATGCAGCTTTTCCTGTTTAATGAAAAAAACGGCACTCTTGAAAACATAGGTGATTTTTCATGCGACGGAACAATTTTTATTCAGCAGACCGAACGTTCAGAAAATTATGAACTGGCACTTTCAAAAGGTGAAAGTTTTTCTATATGGGTTTATAAATCTGATGATACAAGTGCAGATAAAAATTCAGGAAATCAGCTGCAGCAGGAATATACCTGGAATTCAGCGACTAAAAAATATGAATTGAATAAAGAAATTAAGGTTACTGCCGCAAGACTCGCTGCTACGGAAATTTCAAAAATTCAGGATGGAACTGTAGAAACCTTTGCAGGATTTTTGAACGGACTCTGGTATAAAACTTCAAACGAAGGCGAAATCAGATATTTATTTTTTGATTATGAATCTAAGGAAATAATTCAGTTATTTACAGATGTTCAGGAAGTTTATGACTGGGAAGACAGCAAGCTTCGTCATAATGGAATTTATATTACAGCAATTAATGCTGATATTAATAATTTGCACAGACGATTTGATATTGCGCTTGTAAATACGGATGAAATCAAAATAACTTTACGCGACGATTTGAATCTTCTTATTAATGATGCAAACCTTTGGGACGGTCAGTATAAAAAAATGAGCCTTCAAAGTTCGTTTGAAGAAAGTTCCGCTTCATTGTCTTTTTCTCAGAATGTTAACCAATTAAAGAAAGGGCCTTTCTGGCAGACTGCAGATTCAAAATATACAATCACTTTTGATGAATATACATACACTTTCCAGACACCGGAATTTACAGATACTGGAGTTTATGTAACTTCTAAAATTGGAAATACAGATGTAATTCAATTCCGCTCAGATTCACAGAACATGCTTCTTGGCGAGGTTTACGAATTTAAGTTTGGAACGAAAATAGTTACAGAAACTTCCGGCAAAAAAACTGTAGAAAAAGAAGTTACCGATTTTGATACAGTGGAATTTGTTCCTTCAAGAATTACGCCGAATGAATGCTTTGCTGTAGAAGGGGAAAGGCTTTTATTTCTGCGCAAATAAATTCGGTGTGTTGAAAAATCATCTTTTTTTTTCTATAATAATTTCATTCTTTTGAGTGCCTGCCTGCCCCGCTGCATTCAGCAACCCGACGGACATCCACCCTCATTTTATCAATTCTTTTTATATAGGAAATTATTATGGTAATTTTAACATTGAACTGCGGATCGTCATCTGCAAAGTATCAGGTTTATGACTGGGACAACAAAGAAGTAATGGCTAACG
>CAMVBP010000229.1 GCA_947165795.1 uncultured Treponema sp. | reverse complement strand
ACTGATTTTTTTTGCAAGTTATATTTTAGTGGGCGAGGTATGCGTTTTCAAATACTTGCAACCTGTTTTCACCCGCGCTAACTGCGTTTTCAAATACTTGCGAACTTCATTCACCCGCGCGACCTGCATTCACATACACGCCCGCTGAATGGATTACCGCCTGCGCCTTTCAGTATACAGCGCACATCCGTAAATCTGTTAGCCTAAACTAATTTCATTACTTGTTTTTATCTTTCTATTATTATAGAATAGCCTTAATTCAAAATCATTTTTGAAAATATAAATTACTGGAGGAATCCATGAAATCATATTTTGATTTAACAGGCCAGGTTGCTGTAGTAACAGGTTGTTCAACAGGACTTGGAGTTCAGATGGCAAAGGCTCTTGCTAATCAGGGAGCTAAAATTGTTGCCATAGCACGCCGCAAGGAACTTATTGAAGCAGTTGCAAAAGAAATTGCAGATACCTATAAGGTAGAAACTCTTGCAGTTCAGTGTGACATTACAGATACAGAACGCGTAAATTCTGCAGTTGATGAAATTATGGCAAAATTCGGCCGCATCGACATTCTTATTAACAATGCAGGAACCGGTGCAGTTGCTCCTGCAGAAGATATTACAGACGAACAGTTTGCAGGCGAAATGAACGTTGATCTTTTCGGTACATTTAAGTTTGCTCGTGCTGCTGCTAAAAAAGCTATGATTCCTGCAAAATATGGACGCGTAATTAATATTGCTTCTATGTACGGTCTTGTAGGAAACAAAATCTGCGGTTCTGCACCTTACCATGCAGCAAAAGGCGGTGTTGTAAACTTAACACGCGCACTCGCTGCAGAATGGGGAAAATATAATATAACGGTAAATTCAATCTGTCCGGGATATTTCTATACTCCGCTTACAAAAGAAACTCTGGATTCAGATTTCTTCCAGCAGAATGCAAAAACAATGATTCCGCTTGAACGCTATGGAAACGAAGGTGAACTCGACAGTACTGCAATATTCCTTGCAAGCCCTGCTTCTACCTATGTTACCGGTGTAAATCTTCCGGTAGACGGTGGATATACCTGCATGTAAAAAAGTTATGAAAAAACTCTCCTTCAAAGGTTCATATTTTTCTCCACAAAGATTTTTGTCCAGCAAAATACGAACCTTTGTTTTGTTTTTCTGCTTTTTTATTTTATTTAATTCCTTCCGGCTTTTTGCACAAAATCCATCCTTTTATCCTGGCTCTGCCGGTCAAACATACCCGCAGGATTATTTTTCAACTTACCCGCAAAAGCTTTCCGCAGATGAATTATTTCAGTTATCGCTCATTTTTTCTGAATGTCCTTTAGACTCCGAAGAAGGAAAAGAATGCCTTAAAATATTCGAAAAAATAAAATCCGAAGTTACGTCAGAAGAATACAATAAAATGAAAACTGACGAAAAAGGCAAAGCTGTTTTAAGACTTTTATACAGGGATTATTTAAAAAAATATAATTATACACAGACAAAAATCAATACGGCATTAACTCAGGGTACATACAATTGTGTTTCTTCCGCACTTTTATATATGGCCGCAGCAAAAGCGGCTGGCCTTGAAGTTTACGGGCAAAAAGCTACAGAACACGCCTTCTGCACTGTTTATATAGATAAAAAAGGTATAGATGTAGAAACTACAAATCCTTACGGATTTAACCCCGGAAGTAAAGAAGCAATAGAAAATGAAGATAAAATAAAAGGTTATTACATTGTTCCAAAAAAGAATTATGCAAACCGCCATCAGGCTACAGATAAGGTTATGTGCGGCCTTATTTCTGCAAATCTGGCATCTTATTATTCAACTAAAAACAATTATTTTGATTCAATTCCGCTTGAAGCCCTTCGGTACGAAGTCATAAAAAACGAAAAATCAGCAGATTCAGATGAAGCCAGAAAAGATTTGGACACGCTTGCCGGAAACTACATGAACCTTAAAAGTGAAACAAGCCAACTGTTCATGCAAAAATTGGACTGGCTTTGCGATTATATTGATTTTTGGGGAATGACACCTTATATTCAAAAGGTTGCGGATACTCACAGTTATAATTTTATCCTTCAGTGTTACAATTCAGGCGATATTTTAAATGCACTGGACTGTTATAATAAGTTTAAGGATTTAATAAGCAGTTCACAAATTTCTTCAACAACGGATTTACTTACCGAAATTGAGCTTCAGATCCTTACAAAAGGTAAACAGAACGAAGAAAAAATTGAATTTTTATATAAACTGCTGCAAAACGCTGCATCTGGAGCTGAAAATTCATCAGAAATTCCGGAAAACTATGTAACAATCCCACAAAAAAAATTATCGGCAGCACTGGAAAATGAATGGGCTGTAAAACTGAACAGCCTTATGCGAGAAAAAGCCTTTGAAAAAGGCTATGAAGAAGCGGCTACCGCCATATCTCAGCTTCCGCAAAGCAATAATTTAAAACAGATGCAAAATGCATTTTACAATAACGCAATTGCAACAATTCATAATGAATTTGCGCGGGAATTTAATAAAAAGAACTATGAAGAAGCAAAAAGAATAATTGAAGAAGGCTTAAGCAGGTTTCCGGGCGATAAAAAACTCTCTTCTGACTTAAAAACAGTGAATCAGGTTCTGTAAAATCCCCTATCAAGATAAAAACTTAAAATTTAAACTTTATTTTTTAATATTCCGATGTTATAATTAACATAATTTATAAAAA
>CAMVBP010000228.1 GCA_947165795.1 uncultured Treponema sp. | reverse complement strand
TAGACACAATAAATATTGAACCGCACAAAGAAAAGCTTTTATCCTGGTTTACGAAAATTGAAAAACCGGTTGAAGAGCCAAAAAATCCTGTGGCACTTGAGCTTAGAAATGTAAGTTTTAAATATGATGAAAATGCTCCTCTTACTGTAAAAAATGTAAGCTTTTCTATCCGCAAAGGCGAAATGGTAAGTATAGTCGGAACAAACGGCGCGGGAAAATCTACAATAGCTTCTTTAATCTGTGGATTTAATGTTCAGAATGAAGGCGAGATTTTACTTGATGGAGAAGACATTACAAAGCTTTCTATAAAAGAGCGCGGAGAAAGAATCGGTTTTGTTTTGCAGAATCAAAATCAGATGATTTCTAAAAGCATTATTTTTGATGAAGTTGCACTTGGACTTGCCGTGCGAAAAGTTCCAAAAGAAGAAATTACGGAGCGTGTAAATAATGCACTTAGAATCTGCGGAATGTATCCGTTCAGAAACTGGCCTGTAAGCGCAATAAGCTTTGGACAGAAAAAACGTGTAACAATTGCATCTATTCTTGTAATGAATCCTGAAGTAATTATTCTTGATGAACCGACAGCCGGTCAGGATTATGCGCACTATACAGAAATTATGGAATTTTTGCGCAGTTTAAACCGCGAGCTTGGAATTACAATAATAATGATTACTCATGATATGCACCTTATGCTTGAATACACAGACCGTGCAATTGTAATTTCGGACGGACAGGTACTTGCCGATGGAAAAAGTTCTCATATTCTTACAGACGAAAAAATTACGGAAGCGGCAAGCCTTAAGAAAACAAGCCTTTACAATCTTGCAGTAAAATGCGGAATAAAAAATCCTTCTGAACTTGTAGACAGCTTTATTTATTATGAGCGGCAGAACAGATTCAAAGAGGAGGAAAAGCAGAATGGCTAGAATTATTACTTACAAAGAAAAAGACTGTTTCATTCATAGATTGTGCGGTCTTACAAAACTGGTTTTCTTCATCATGTGGACACTTACTACAATGCTTACCTACGATACAAGAGTTCTTGGAGTAATGTTTGTTTCGAGCATTGTAATTTTTAAGTTTTCTAAAACCGACTGGAAACAGGTGCGTTCAATTTTTTGTGTTATCCTTTTATTTTTGATTTTAAATGTACTTGCGATTTTTCTTTTTTCGCCTTACGAAGGCTGTAAAATTTATGACTCCCGGACAGATTTATTACGCATTACAGAAAGATATACGGTTACTATTCAGCAGCTTTTTTACGAGCTGAATGTTGTTCTTAAATATTTTACGATTATACCTTCCGTGTTTATGTTTATTACATCAACGAATCCAAGTGAATTTGCGGCGAGCTTGAACAGAATTAAGCTGCCGTATACAGCAAGCTATTCGGTTGCAATTGCGCTTCGTTATGTTCCGGATGTTCAGACAGATTTTAATAGAATTAAAAACGCTCAGGAAGCACGCGGAATAGAAATGTCTTCCAAGGCAAATATTTTTTCCAGAATAAAAAATATGAGTGCAATTCTGTTTCCGCTTGTTTTTACGAGTATGGAAAAAATCGATTCTGTTACAAATGCAATGGAGCTTCGTGGTTTTGGAAAACATAAAGCACGAACCTGGTATTCTGCACGCAGACTAAAAAAATCTGATTATATAATCATCTGCCTTACATTATTTTTTTCTGCGGCAGCATTGATTATAACTTTCTGGAACGGAAGCCGCTTCTGGAATCCGTTTATATAAACTGGCTTTGATTAAGTTTTGGGGTTGTTTTGGAAAATAGTGGTTCTAGAAATTCAGGGAATAAGACTATGAAGCTTTTAAACCAAAAAGAAATGCACGAGGTTTTTTCGCGCTGGAAGGCGGCAAATCCTGCCCCTGCTTCTGAACTTGATTATGTAAATGCATTTACGCTTTTAGTTGCGGTTGTGCTTAGTGCCCAAACGACAGATAAGGGAGTGAATAAGGCAACCGGCCCGCTCTTTAAGGTTGCAGATACTCCGCAAAAAATGCTTGCACTTGGAGAAGAAGGTTTGATTTCTTATATAAAGACAATCGGGCTTTACAGAAACAAGGCAAAACATGTTATGGGACTTTCGCAAAAATTGATTGATGATTTTAACGGAGAAGTTCCCGGAAACCGCGAGGCACTTATGACTCTTCCTGGAGTTGGAAGAAAAACTGCAAATGTCGTTTTGAATGTAATATTCCGCCAGCCTACAATGCCTGTAGATACTCATTTGCTTCGTATTTCGCCTAAGATTGGACTTGCAGAGGGAACAACTCCCGAGACTGTAGAAGAAAGCCTGCTAAAAAGAATTCCTCCTGAATTTTTGGCAGACGCACATCACTGGATACTTTTACATGGCCGTTATGTATGTACTGCACGTGCACCTAAATGCGAAGAATGTTTAATTGCGGATTTATGTAAGCATAATAATTAAATTTTAAAAAAACATGTTATAATAAAATTATAAAATCGTTTGGAGGAATTTATGAATTTAAAAAAGATTAAAAGCGATGCTAAAGAGCAGGTAAAGCCTTACATAAAAAAACTTTGCCCGAAGCTGTTAATGATAATGACTAAAGCTGCTGATTTTAAAAAATGAAAAAAATACCGAAGCTTTCCAGTCTTATAGATAAGGCTTGTTTTGATTATAACCTCATTGAAAAAAGCGACCGCATTCTGATTGTTGCAAGCGGTGGAAAAGATTCTACAGCGCT
>CAMVBP010000227.1 GCA_947165795.1 uncultured Treponema sp. | reverse complement strand
ACATATATGATATGGCTTTCATCGTCAAATGGTATATTACATTCTTTTACAGTTCGTTCAATATGATAGAGCGGTAATCCTTTGCCAAAGATGTCATTTTCTGTAATGAAGATAACATAACTCTCCGGAAGATTCTTAGCATCCTCACCAGGAACCGTAATATCTGCATCCATCAAAGCTGAATTGTAGCGGGCACGTTTTGCTCCAGCACCTTTATCAGCTCTCTGAATTTCAATGTCGTAAGGCTTACCTTTATTATCTTTCGCATAAACATCAAGTCTAACCGAACGACCTTCAAGGTTCTTAACGACTTTCTGTGCAACTGTATCAATTACTTTCAGTTTCTTATTTTCAAGAATAGTCTGGAGTACAAATTGAGTACAGTCCTTGTCATTTTCAAAAAAGCGGGTCATGAAGTCGTCATCCATCAGGGTAAACTCCTGAAGACGAGCGAGCATTTTCTGCTTCTTTGTCAATTTTTTCTTATTCATAAGTTATTTTATCATTAAAATTTATATACAGCAAGAATTCTTTAGAGAGCTTTGCAATAGGCATAAAAAAAGGCTTCTCACTTTCGTAAGAAGCCAAGTGCCACAAGTTAGAATCGAACTAACGACATACGGATTTTCAGTCCGGCGCTCTACCAACTGAGCTATTGCGGCAAGTGATGAATAAAAATATATACTTTTCTAAGGTTTATGTCAACATGTAAAACTCATTTTTTTGCATTTTTATGTAAAATTTTGTACTGCTGCCTTTATATAAAAATACCCCTGAAAAACTGCAAAAAATAGGAATGAATAATCAAAAAAATGGCAAATAATTTAAAACCTGTGCTATAATATATATCCGATGGAAAATTCTTCAAACACAAAAGACAGTAAAAAGAAGCAGAAGCTTGATGCAGTTACTTTTATCCGTTACTCTACACTTTTTTTAATTATTGTTATTCTTCTTATTTCTTTAATCATTCTACTGGCAGGCCGCGATACTCAACGAATTGATATAGAAAAGAATCCCGTTCAATATATAAACACCGGCTGGTATTATTATGATGCCTCAGGTAATAAAAAAAATATTGACTCTCTTCCGATAAAACTTTCAGAAAAAGATTCACTTTCCGGAAAATATAAAATCTACAGGGAAAGAACAGAAGATCTTGAAGCCAGTAAATTCCTGACTTTTTATTCTCATCATGCAAGCTTTAAATTTTATTCAGATTCAGAAGTAATTTATGAATTTTCCAATACGACTTTCCCGGCAAAGCTTAAAACTTACAGAGCCTTTTACCATCTTATAAGCTGCAGAAAAATAAACGGAAAAACTATTTCCATAGAAGTTGAACCAAAAATTTCTTCTAAGGGCGAATTCTCAGAAATAGAATTGGGAACAGAATTTGACATTCTATATGCACATTTTTTTGCACGCTATAACAGACTGATTCTTGGTTTTATTCTTCTTATTGTAGGCTTTGTACTTTTATTAAATTGCATTGTCTTTAAAACTCTTCGTGATGATAATTCACTTTTATATCTTTCAATTATTTTAATACTTGTAGGACTCTGGCAGTTTGAAGAATCCAGATTTACACAGTTTATGATTACTTACCAGCCTGTTCACTGGATTTTTGAATACGCAATACAGCCGTTAATTCTTCTTTCTGCTTTCCTGTTTATCCGCGAAATATCATCAACCAAAAAAGAAAAAATGTTAATCTGTTTATTTATAATGGATTGCTCTGCAATTATAGTTCAGTTCATACTCCAGATTACAGGAATAATGGCAATGACAGAAACAGTCATTTTAATTCATATCTGTTATATCTTCAGTACGTTCTATGTTTTTGCATTAATCAATAAAAATTATAAATTTAAAACCGTAGCCGCAAGATTAGTCTTCAGCATTAATCTTCTTATGGGAGTTTTCTCATTCCTGATTGCGCTTTTACTTTCTAATTATACTAAGCATAATGTTTCAAACTTTACGTTCATAGGCTTTGGATTTACTTTTATTGCACTTGCAATAATTATTGGAAAACGAATAAATCATCAGCTTACTAAAATTCAGAAAGTTACACATTATGAATCTCTTTCTTATCTTGATTCCCTTACAGGTGTTTTTAACAGAAACAAATGGTATCAATTTAAAGAAACAATTGATAAGGCCGAGAAAAAATATAATGAATGCTGCCTGATTATTTTTGAAATTTCTAATCTCAAACAGATTAATGAATCTTTCGGTTATTCAGAAGGCGATAAAGTATTAACAACTTTTGCAAATTTTGTAAAACGTGCAGTTCCGGAAAAAACACCGATTTACAGAATAAAAGGAAACATTTTTGCCGCATTCTGCACGGAAATTACAGAAGAAGACGTAAGGAAAATCATATTAAAAATTAACCGCTACGTAATAAATCAGCACGACTTTAATTTTGCAATTGCAAGCTGTACCGGTCATTCATTCTTCAAGCCAAGAACAACAGCAGACTTTTTTATTGCACAGGATGAAACATCCAAACAGATTGAAGAACAGAAAAAGCTCATGAAGATTTAACATCTTCCCATTGAAAAAAAATCTGCACAGTTTTTGTGCAGATTTTTTTTACTTCCTATTCAAAACGTCTGTCATCAATTCGTTTTGTTTTCTTTTCGCTTCTTGGAAGCTCGCCGATTCCGACAATTTTTACTTCTGGAGTCATGTTGTACTTCTGCTTAAAGTTGTAGGTCA
>CAMVBP010000226.1 GCA_947165795.1 uncultured Treponema sp. | reverse complement strand
GAAGATACAGCAAAATCTCTCGAAAACCTTGTTCGCGTAAGTGAAGAAATTAAATCTAAATCTGCAGAAATGTTCCTTGAAACATACAATCAGATTAAGAAGAATTTCCACAATATGTTCAGACGCCTGTTCAATGGTGGTCGTGCAGAATTAAAGCTTGCAGATCCTGCAAATATTCTTACATCAGGCATTGACATTTATGCTCAGCCGCCTGGAAAGAAGCTTGAAAATATTTCCCTGCTTTCCGGTGGTGAAAAAACAATGACTGCAGTTGCACTTCTCTTTGCAACTTATCAGGTTCGTCCTAGTCCGTTCTGTCTGCTTGACGAAATTGATGCGGCACTTGATGACAAGAACGTTTCTTCATTTGTAACTACTCTTGAAAGCTTTGCAAATGTAAGCCAGTACATTGTAATCACTCATAACAAAAAAACTGTAATGGGTGCTTCGAGAATGCTTGGTGTTACAATGGAAGAATCCGGCGTAAGTAAACTGATTGCCCTGCGTCTTGATGAAGATATTAAACGTGGCGCCGAAATTGACCGGGCAAATGATGACTTTAAGGAAGAAGATGTTCCAGAAGAAGAAGGTGTAGTACTTCCACCTCGTCCTCCAAAAAGGCAGAAAACAGAGGAATAATAAATGGATTTTTCTGAACTGAAAGACAAATTCACAGAATTCTTCTCTAATTTAAAAACAAAAGTTTCTGATTTTGCAGCAGAAAATAAAGTTCTTTCTATTGCAATTTCCGGAATGGCAGTTTTAATTATTCTCTGCATAATTTTAATTGCTGTTGCTGCCGGCAAAAAGAAAAATAAAACACAGGATATTCCTGTTATGGCTCTGGAAATTTCAACTGCGCAGGTAATTCCAAACGGTCCGGAATTGCCACGAAGTTATAATTTATACAGAGAATCTGAAGAAAAGTGGTCTGAAGAAGATGGTCGGCAATGGTTTACAACACCAACCGAAAAAGAAGTTTCTTCTTTATCTACAGCCAATGAAAATATGGTTAATGATATAATAGAGGCTGCACCATGAAAAAGTTAATAATATTATTTTGTTTTATTTCATCATTTTTTTTCTTCTCTTGTGCAAGTAAACCTGAAGATGAAAATTTAGATGAACAGATAGAAAACGTTACTACTTCCGAAGATGAAGAACAGAACGATATGGAAGATACAGAATCAGAAAATTCCGAAGGCGAAGAAGACGATGTTATTTTCCTTGACGACGAAGAAGAAACTTCTGTTGCTTATGATGATTATGATACAGAACAGGATGCAGATTCTCTCTACCCTGTTCCACAGGATTTTGAAGAGCCTCTTGTTTTAACTCTCGATGTTCCTCCTGAAGAAGAAACTGAATATGAAGAGACTGAAGAAAACGATGCTGAAATAATTGAATTTGATGAAGATGATTTAAGGCTGCTTTCTAACGAAGATGCTGCTTCTGAAGAAAATGAAGTTGAAAATACAGAAGCTGAAGCTGAACAGAATTTAGAAAATGAAGAAACTGACGATGAAATTACTTCATTTGATACAATAGAAGACAATGATGATGTTATAGATATTGAATCGGATGATTTCCTTGACGCAGACGAAGACAATAATGCGGACATTGAAAATGAAGAAGTTCCGATACCTTCAAGAAAAGTTACCCTTAAGAAAAATGAATATGTTGAAATAACATATCCTGGAACAGGATGGATTTTCCTTGGGTTGACAGACGGTTCCCGCGACATTGCTTATTACGGAACTAAGCTTGGCTCTAAAGATACAACATTTTCTCTGCAGGCAAGAAAAAGTGGAACAAAGATTCTTCATTTTTATAAGAGCGATGCTCTGACAAATGAATATCTTGATGACTACGTTGAAGTAGAAGTTACAAACGAAAACGGTTCCAACAAAACTCACATTATTGCTCCGGAATTTAAAATGCCGGTTCCGCAGATAAAGAAACCTGTTCCTGTAGAAAAGGAAAATCAGGAAGATAATGAAAATTCAAAATCAGAGTCAGAAAATGATAAGAGCGCTAAGCCTGTAGAAACACAGAAGACAAATCAGGCTTCTGCAGAAAAATCAGTCACAGAAACAGTTACTTCTACTGACAAAAACACTTCTTCACCAGAAAGTAATATTTCTGCAGTAACTAATAAAGCAGAATCCGGCGAGTCAAATTCCAGCGCTCCGCTCCAGAATACAACTGCTGCTGTAAATAATCCGCAGACACTTTTACAGGAAGCCAATATTCTTTATAATGAAAAAGAATTTGAAGCTGCAAAAAATAAATTGAATCAGTATTTATTAAATCCAGATTCAGAAATTGATAGGGCATATTTTCTTTTAGGACAAATTCTGGAAGCAAAATCATCTGTTCAAGATATAAAAGCTGCAATTAATGCTTATACAAATGTTACAAAAAATTATCCGGCCAGCAAATACTGGGAGGATGCAAATAAAAGAATAATTTATTTAAAACGATTTTACCTGGAGGCAAGATAAAATATGAAAAAATTCAATCAATTAATAATAATCGGAGCAATTTCTGCTTTTTCAATATTGGCTTCATCTTGTATGTTAAACAGATCCGCTTCTGTAGAAGCTAAGAACAGTCTTACAGTAACTGGAACTGGAAGCGTAACTTTAGAGCCGGATATGATTTCCCTTAAATTCCTTGTAAGAAATACCGGCTGGAATATTCCACAGGTAGCAGAAAGGAACGCTACAAATACAGAAAATACAATTAAAGCAATTAAAGACGCA
>CAMVBP010000225.1 GCA_947165795.1 uncultured Treponema sp. | reverse complement strand
GATGTTCCGATGAACCTTGCGGGTTATCCGTCTACAGAATATTGCGCGCGAACGGTAGTAACGCATCTGTTTGACTACGGTTACACGCGATTCGAAATGGGATATGCTTCGGCAATTGCTACAGTTTTGTTCCTTGTAATGATTCTCTGTAACAAGTTAATTCAGGCTCTGTTGAACAGGGTTGGACACTAATTGAGGAGGTTTACTTAAGATGAAAAGAAATAGAGTACTGGGTAAAGAAGAAAAAATTCATCACTATAAATATCGTCGTAAGCCGAACCGTTCAATTGGTGGAGATATCGGTGTTTATTTATTTTTGTTTTTAAGTTCCATTGTCATGATATTCCCATTAGTGTTTATCATTTCAAGTTCTTTAAAACCGCTGGGAGAATTATTAAGACAGCCTCCAACTTTCTTTGCAAGAAATCCATCGCTGCGAAACTTCTCTGATTTATTTGTAACTATGAGTCAGTCGTGGGTTCCGTTTTCGAGATATGTTTTTAATACATTATTCGTAACAATTGTTGGAACGGTCGGTCATGTAATTATTGCTTCTATGGCTGCATATGTTCTGGCAAAATATAAATTTCCGGGCGGAACGGCATTCTTTAAACTTGCCGTAGTTGCCTTGATGTTTACAGGTTACGTAACTGGAATTCCAAACTATATGATTATGTGCCGTCTTCATATGGTAGATACTTACTGGTCGCTTATACTTCCTGCAATCGGAGGTTCTTTAGGTCTCTTCCTTATGAAGCAGTTTATGGATGGTTTTCCAATGTCGCTGATTGAAGCGGCTAAAATAGATGGTGCGCGTGAGTTCAGTATTTTCTGGAATCTTGTTATGCCAAATGTAAAGCCTGCATGGCTTACAATTTCAATTTTTTCTATTACAGCCTTATGGAACAATCCTCAGACAACATATATTTATACAGAAAGTAAAAAAATGCTCAGGTATGCGTTAGACCAGATTCAGCTGGGTGGAATTGCGCGAACCGGTCAGGCTCAGGCCGTTCTTGTAATTTCTATGTCTGTTCCAATTATTTTCTTTATCTGTTCACAAAGTCAGATTCTGGAAACAATGGCTACTTCAGGTTTAAAGGATTAGTGATATGAAGAAAAGAAAACTGATTTTTTTGACAATATTATTTGCCGTTCTTCCTTTTTATATGGCTGCAGTCGGCGATACATATATTTATGATATCTGGGGAGATATTGAGCATTCTCCGGATGCCTATAGAGTAACAAATGTTTTTTATGCAAAAGATTTTGGTCTGGAGAAAAATTTTGTTACGCCAACTTCTTTATTCTGTAAAGATAATCTTTTATATCTTGTGGACAGCGGAAACAACAGAATTATCGAGTTCACTTACAAAGAAGATAAAACTCTTGAATTGAACAGAATAATAGAAAGCTTTAGTGCGCCTGATGGAATTGTAAATACATTTGCGGCTCCATCAGATATTTATGTTAATAAAGACGGTTCATTCTTTGTTGCAGATACAAATAATGGTCGTGTTGTAAAACTCGATTCAGAGTTAAATTATTTGCTTTCTTTTGTAGAACCTGATGACGCAAATTACGAAAAAGGAAAGAATTTCCTTCCGGAAAAAGTAATTGCCGATTCAAAGGGAAGGGCTTATATTATTGCAAAAAATGTAAATAAGGGTTTCTTAAAATATGAAAGCGATGGAAGCTTTACCGGCTTTTATGGTGCAAGCGAAGTAACTTATAACTGGACAGATTATATCTGGAAAAGGCTTTCAACCAGGGCTCAAAGGGAACAGATGGAATCTTTTGTTCCTACAGAATATACAAATGCATATTTGGATAACGAAGGATTTATTTTTGCCGTTATAAAGAATTTTAAGCCGGAAGAGCTTATAGATGATATGGCAAAACCAATCCGAAGATTGAATGCCCTTGGCGGAGATATTCTTATTAAAAACTGGGACCTTCCTATCGGCGATTTGCAGTGGGGCGGAACAGCAGGCCTGGATACTCCTTCGCATTTTAATGATATTACAGTCCTTGATAATGAAGTTTACATTGCACTTGATGAAACACGCGGAAGACTTTTTGCATATGATAATCAGGGTGAACTTTTATTTGCTTTTGGTAATTCAGGAAATATAGACGGATATTTTAGACTGCCTGTTTCTCTGGAACATTATAACAGGGATTTGTTTGTTCTTGATCAGGCAGCCTGCACAATAACCTTGTTTTCTTCTACACAGTTTGGAGATTATGTTTATAACGCCATAGAGTACTATGCAGAAGGAAACTATGATTTGTCTGCCGCTGAATGGGAAAAAGTAATGAAGCTAAACGGAAACTATGATCTTGCATATGGCGGAATAGGAAAGGCAAAACTTCGTCAGAATGAATATAAAGAAGCAATGAAATATTTTAAAGTAAAATGTTACAGAAAAAAATATTCAAAGGCATTGATGTATTACAGAAAAGAATGGATAGAAGCAAATCTTGGTTGGCTGCTTTTAGTTCTTTGTGTTCTGATTTTTGTTCCGTTTATTATTAAAGGAATAAAAGCGTTTAGAAAGGAGCTTGCGTCATTATGAAATATTTTACAGGCAAATTTGATAAATTACGTCAGAAAGAAACTTACGTTCATTTTCTGCAGACTTTAAGATATTCTCTGTATGTTATAAGTCATCCTGCAGATGGATTCTGGGATTTAATACATGCTAAGCGCGGTTCATATTCTGCTGCTAATTTCATAGTAATTATGACCGTTCTTACTCATGTATGGAAGCTTCGCTTTACACGCTTTGTATTCTTAAAGG
>CAMVBP010000224.1 GCA_947165795.1 uncultured Treponema sp. | reverse complement strand
TATAGACCGGCACGCACTTGGTCAGCTGCTGTTTTCAATTCCGGAGCTTCTTACAATTCAGGAATCAATTGTTTATCCAATTATTACAAAACAGATAGAAGATTTTATAGAAAGTCACGAAAAAACAATAATTAATGCAACCGTGCTTTACAAAACTCCGGAACTTCTCGCCCGCTGCGAAAAAATTCTCTTTGTAACCGCACCGTTTTTAACAAGAATCCGCCGTGCCCGCCAGCGCGATCATCTGCCAATCTCACAGATTCTCCGACGCTTTCATGCACAGCGGAATCTTTTCCGCGAATATCAAAAAAGTGGAATTCAAATAGAAATAATAAACAATAAATAATTATTATTTTGCAGCTGTTTTCTTAGCAGCCGGCTTTTTTGCTGCAGGTGCTTTTTCTGCTGTTTTTTTAGCAGAAGGCTTTTTTGTAGCAGGCTTTTTATCTTTATTCTTTGTTACAGCCTTTGAAGTTGGCTTTTTAGAAACTTTTGGAGCCTTTGGAACTGTTGTATCCAAAACTGAATTATCATCATTTGCAATTTCAGAACGAACATATTTATCAGCTTTCCAATCGTTAATCCATACATTTCCGTCGAGTACATAGCGGAACTGGAATTCCTTATTTGTTTCAAACTGCTTTTTTAAAGTAAATGAACCGTCAGGTCCTTTTTTCATAGGATTAGCTGTAGTATTCCAACTATTAAAATCACCAACAAGATGAACTTTTGTAGCTCCGCTTGCTGCCTGAGGATTTACTGTAAATACAACAGTACATTTCTTACCATCACTAGAAAATGTTTTATTCAATGACATATAATACCTCGCTTCTTAAATTTTTTGGTGTTTTTAAAATATTAACTCTATATCAAAAGAAAATCAATAGATATTAATTTCGACCAAATTATGAGTAAGCCTGCCCCTGCCCTGCCCATTGTATAAAAATCATAAATACGCTAAATTATCCGAACACAAGGCAGTTCGAAGTCCTTCCTGCCTTCAGCACAACATTGCTGAAAAACAAAACCAGGTCAATTCTATTTTTTGAGGTCATTTAAAATGAATGAACTTTTTCTCGTAATCACACTCTTAGTGTCTTTTGGCGGAACACTTTTGTTCCTTAAAGTTTTTGGAAAAGGCGGACTTTTCGCCTGGATTGGAATCTGTACAGTTTTTGCTAACATCGAAGTTACAGTTCTCGTACATGCATTCGGTATGGATCAGACATTGGGCAACACACTTTTTGCCGCAACCTTCCTTGCAACTGATATTCTCAGCGAAATTTACGGTAAAAAGGATGCAACTAAGGGCGTTCTTGCAGGTATTTTTACAAGCCTGAGTTTTATTCTTTTAAGCTTTATGTGGGTTCACTACATTCCGGCAGCAGGCGACTGGGCAAGCCCATATGTAGTCGGTCTTTTTACCAACACACCGCGCATGCTTCTTTCAAGCCTCATCGCATACGTAATTTCTGAATTTGTTGATGTTTCACTTTATCACGCATGGTGGAATCTTACAGAAAAGAAAACAGGAAGCCACAATAAAATGCTCTGGTTCCGCAACAACTTTTCTACATTGATTTCTCAGTTTATTAATATTGTGATTTTTAACTTTGGTGCTTTCCTCGGAATCTATACTTTTCAGGAGCTCCTTGCAATAACCGGAAGCTGCTATGTAATTTACATTGCTACCAGTTTGCTGGATACTCCATTTATTTACCTCGCACGCAAAATTGCGCCCGCTGCTACCGGTAAAATCGAAAGCTAAGAAAAAACTTTTATGATTCCTTGATCTTAACGTCAAGCTGATTAAACGGAATGGAGATTCCTGCATCATCAAGAACTTTTTTTATTGCAATATATAAATCGTTCTTGGTCTGCAAAAAGTCGCTGGATTTAAACCATGCAGCTACGGTCAGATTAATTCCACTGGCTGCAAAGCCGTCGTACCAGACAGCCGGTGCAGGATCTTCAACTACTGTAGGACAAAGTCCGGGAGCCTTTTTAAGGGCTTCAAGGGCTGTCTGCATGTCTGTTGAATAATCAATTGAAACACTGATTGTTATCCTTCTTTTTGCGTGATAATTTATATTTGTAAGGTTTGAATTAATAATTGTAGAGTTTGGAATTCGTACCATCTGGTTATCGTATGTATGAATTCTTATTGAAAGCAGATTAATTTCATCAACAATTCCTGTAATTCCGTCTACAGTAACTGCATCGCCTATTTTAATTGAGCCTTCAGTTAAAACAAATAATCCGCTGATTAAATTGCTTACCGAAGTCTGAGCCGCAAAACCGATTGCAACTCCGGCAATTCCTGCTGCACCAAGCAGAGCCGAAAGCTTAATTCCAAAAAGACTTAAAACTTCCAGAACAATGATAACGTAAAAAACATATTTTACAAAACGGCTGAGCATCTGCTGTTTATGGACATTCATTTTTTCTGATTTTGTTTTTCTGATTCCTCTCAAAATCAGTCTGTATGCAATCCATAAAATTATAATAAGAAATATTCCGCCAATTAATTTAAATAAATTTTCCCAGGTTATAAAACTTTTTATCCATGCAATAAAGGTTTCTGTTTTGGTAAGAAGATTTTCGCCTGCATGTGTGAATTCAGATTCATTCATATTTGACTCCAGTATAATTCATAATTATAAAAAAACTGATTTTTTTTGCAAGTTATATTTTAGTGGGCGAGGAATGCATTTTCAAATACTTGCGAACTTCATTCACCCCGCGCGACCTGCATTCAGATCGGAAGAGCGTCGTGTAGGGAAAGAGTGTAGATCTCGGTGGTCGC
>CAMVBP010000223.1 GCA_947165795.1 uncultured Treponema sp. | reverse complement strand
GGTTTCAATAACAGGAACCTTTGCATTGCGTACAACGTTTTCAATCAGCTTTTTTCCGCCGCGTGGCAGACATACATCAATCATGCCAACAGCATTCAAAATCTGGTCTACATCGCTGTGGTCGTGGTCGCGAACTTCAACAAGCTCAATCGCTTCAGCAACGCCGCCTTCCACGCCGGCAAGCGCCTCACGAATCACACGAACAATTTCCACGTTTGATTTATAAGAAGATGAAGAACCACGCAGCAAAATTGCATTTCCACTTTTGTAAGCAAGACTAAAGGCGTCTACAGTTACGTTAGGGCGGTTTTCATAAATAATTGCAACTACACCAAGAGGTACACGAACCTGACGGATAGACATTCCATTAGGAGTTTTCCAGCCGGCAATTTCTTCGCCAACAGGGTCTGTCTGGCTAATTACAAGGCGAAGGCTTTCGATAATTCCGTCGATTCTTTTCTGGTCCAGCATAAGGCGGTCCATTAAAGACTTGCTCATTCCGGCAGCCATGGCAGCGTCTAAATCATCTTTGTTTGCAGCAATGATAGAATCACGGTTTTTGTCCAGGGCATTGGCAACAGCAGCAAGAGCAGCGTTTTTTTCACTGGCATTCTGCAAAGCAAGCTTCTGGCTGGCAGCACGCAGGGAATCAGTTGTTTTTTTCAGGTTCATATTTTCTCCAAAAAAAAAAGACCGGAACTTTTGGCTCCGGTCTGCTTAATTCATTTTAATAGTTTGCAAGGAAATACATTCCCAGCAGCATAGCTAACCGGCATTTTTCTTCTGACCATTCAGTTTTGGGAGGAAGGTTTGAAATGTACCACCAGAAAATTCCGAATTCAGGATCAATGCGTAGAGTATATTCAGCAAAATCAGGGGTGTCTGGTTTTTGTCCAAACATAAGGAATACAGCCTGATTAATTAACTGCAAAAAGAGAACGTAATTATCTTTCCAGGAATTATTGCCTAAAAATACATCGAGCTGATAAAGAAGCTGGTCTTTTAAGGCAATGTCTGATTTTTCTACCCAGGTTTTCTGAACAAGAAGGGTAAGATTATTTTTGAAGCTTGCTACCAGTTTTTCTGCAGCATCTGCCTTCATTTTTGAAAAACCCTTTCCTGAACCAAACGCAGCAGCAATTGCATCGGCAGACGATTCGTAACCCTTTTCTTTATTAAGGAAATGAGAAAGCGAATCAATTGTTTTTGTATCTAAAAATTCTGTAAGTATGTCAGCCTGCTTAGTCATATTTAGATATTAAAGATTTATAGCCGCTTGGTCAAGTTTGAGGAAGGTTATCGAATTTCTGCTTCATGGTCGGGTTATTTCGGACCAGCTTTTTGATAGTCAAATCTTCAAGTTTATTATTAGCAAGGCGCAGGTTATTATCTGATTTTTCAAAAAGTTCTTTGATTTTTTGCAGGGCTTTAATAGTTTTGTCGATTTCTTCAATTGCAGAAGTATGCTGGCGCATTGCAAGTTCAACATTATTAAGGAATTTTCCTTTGAAGTTATTTAAATCATTTTCAAAATTAGTAATGTCGATATTTTGATTTTTGATTTCTGCAACCTGACGCTGATATTCCAGAGAATTTAAGGCAGCATTACGCAATAAAGTAATTATTGGAATAAAAAATTGCGGGCGGATAACATACATCTTTTTGTATTTATAGGAAACGTCTACAATTCCGGTGTTATAATAATCATTATCTTCTTCGAGCATAGAAACAAGAACGGCATATTCGCAGTTTTTTTCGTTGCGGTCTTTATCAAGTTCTTTGAAAAAATCTTCATTTTTGTGTTTTGTTGCAGTTTCATCAGCCTGATTTTTCATTTCAAACATGATGGAAATAAATTCGAGTTTATCTTCGCCTTCGCCGCTATAATCTCGGAAAATAAAATCTCCTTTACTGCCTGAAGATTTTGATACCTGATTGTCTTTTTCAAAATAGGCATTCTGGAAACCCAAAGCCCGGTTTTTATTGAATTCAGCAAGACAATACTGTTCCAGATCTTCTCCAATCTGTTTGGTAGATTCTTTGGCCTTGAAATCTTTATAAAAGGCTATTGTTTCGTCTTTTGCTTTAAGCTGGGCATTAAATTGTTCTTTAAGGGCATTTTCGCGAAGAAGGGCCTGGCTTTCATCGAGTTTAAGCTTGCTCTGAAGCTCTGAAATTATAGATTCCTTTTCCTGAAGGGCAGTTTTAACGGCAAGTTGTGATTTTGTGCGGTCTGTTTCGATTGTTCCCTGAAGCTTTGTAATTTCCTGTTCTTTTTCAGAAAGAAGCTTCTGCAATTCTTCTACGGACTTTGAGACTGCAAGTTCTACAGCCATCTTTTTTTCTGAATCCATGGCAGCTTTCTGTTTCTGGAGTTCATCGTTAAATTCTCTATTGCGAACCTGTTTTACGATTTCAGCATATCCTGCTTCATCAATCTGAAAAACTTCACCACATTTTGGGCATTTAATTTCCTGCATTTTTACCTCTCAAGATTAGTATAACATATGTTTAAAAAAATAATTCTATTACAACGTTTTCGTAAACAAAATAATAGTGAAATAATTATATACTCGTGATACAATACAATGAGCGTTTTGTCGATTGGTAAAACGTTTTATAGGAGTATGTAAAAAGATGCGTATCAAATCTGTTTTCAGTCACAGTTTTGAAAAGTATGGAAAGGTTCTTACAGGTTATGATGTAACAGACCTTCTCAAAAAACTGGACGACACAACTAAAAAGCCGGACAATGCTGTAATCTACGAGCCTGGCGATGCCGGATTGGAAGCTCTTCCAATTGCAAAAGAATTCAGCGACAACGCTTACGGCGGAA
>CAMVBP010000222.1 GCA_947165795.1 uncultured Treponema sp. | reverse complement strand
AGGTCAGGCTAACCGAATCAGTGGAATTCGAAACAGCGATATTATGCTTTTGATGGTTTACCTTAAAAGATAATTTCGTCACTGCGGGCGCTGTGTGCGGTGATGCGCAGATTAAATTGCCGGATGCACAATAAAATTAAGCGCTAAAGTTCATTCATTGTGGAATTGTAATATTCTTCCAGCTTTGGACGGCATTCAATAAATATCCTGCCGATCTGCGGATCAAAATGATGGCCTAAATCATTTTTAATAATTTCAAACGCTTCGTCAAAAGTTTTTGCTTCTTTGTAGCAGCGTTTGCTTACCAGTGCATCAAAAACATCTGCAACAGCCATAATGCGGGCTTCCAGAGGAATTTTCGTTCCGCTTAAATGTTCAGGATAACCTTTACCGTTCCATTTTTCATGATGATAATGAGCAACGTTAATTGCAATTCTTCTGAATTCATCATCATCAATATTGCTTAAAACTTTTTCTACGATTACAGCACCTTTTGCAGGATGTTCCTTCATCTTTTCATATTCTTCCGGAGTGAATTTTCCGGGCTTACGTAAAATAGAATCATCAACGGCAATTTTTCCAAGATCGTGCATAGGAGCTGCTTTTACAATAAGCTTGCAGAATTGCGGGGTACAGCCGGAAATCTCTGTGTGCTTGCGAAGTTCCTCTATAAAAATCTGAATGCAGTCACTGGTTCTAAGAATGTGTCCACCGGTAGAGTTGTCTCGGCTTTCGACCATTGTTGCAATTCCCCTTATAATGGAATCCTGCATGTCCGTAACCTGAAGTGTTTTTTCTTCAACAAGTTTTGAAAGCTCTTTGTTATATGAATTAATTCCTTTTATATAATTCTGCTGTTCGGTATCATCACGAAGTTCCAAAAGATAACCCATTCTCATTTTACTTGTAGAGAGAAGGTGAATTGTGCAGATACCTGCTTTTTCCGTACATGTAATTTTAAAATCCTGATTGCTGTGTTCTGCCCATTTCCAGTTTTCATCCTTGTAGTGAAGCTTATTAATTAAATCAGAATACTTTTCTGGAATCAGGGAATCTATGGGAATAGAGTCAAGTTCAGGGAAAAACTTAAGTGCAAAATCATCGCAGCCAAGAAAACGTAATTTATTATCAAAGGCAATGTAACCGTAACCTCCGCGGGTTTTGTATACATTTATAAGATTCAGCTGGATATCGTAAGTATTTACTTTTAAAGAAAAATAAATAAAGAAGGCTTCCATTAAAATGTAAGTGTATGGCATAAAATTTAATTCAATGCCCAGGAAAAGCGGAATGATATAAGTAAGCGTTCCCACAATAAGCATGACAAGAATAATTTTAAGATTCTTTTTTGAAACATGCTTTTTCCTAAGGATGGAATGAATTACGGCAATCATCGCCGAAATATTAACCAGCGCAAGATAAAGAATATATAAAATCATCAGTGGGCCGGCTTCTGAACTTATTATTGTAAGACCATTTTTTGTACTTATTCTGGAATTTGCAAAGAACAAATTTGATTCTCTTGTAGTTGCAACAAAAATACTGATTATTAAAGCATAAATAAAAAGCCCGAATCTCAGCGGAAAAAAGAATCGTTTATTGCAGAGTTCAATTACAATTACAAGCATAAACATAATTGTAAAAATACTTCCGATGTAGGAAATAAGATTTCCGGACATTGCAGCTTCAAGCGAATTTGCGTAAACAGACATTGCATAACCAAAATTAGAAATGAGAGTTGTCAGAAAAAGCATTAAATAATTTTTATTAATTTTGCCTGAATTAATTTCAAAATAAATGATTATTGCAAGCAGAGAGGCGAAAAAAGATATTAGGTAAATAAATCTTAAGTCCATGAATCATTATTATAAGGCTGTTTTGGGAAATTCTCTAGTTTTTTTGCTGAAGGCCTTTACAATAATTTTTTTCAACATTACACAAGTATTTAAAAAAAAATAAGAAAATTTAGATAAAAAACAGGAAAAATTTGCTGCAATAGGAATCGCATGCTAAAATGAACATATATTTAAAAATGCAGGTATTATTATGATTATTATTCGAAAGAAAATAAAAAGTATTATTATATTCGTTTTGATCACGCTTTTTGGAATCTATTTCCTGATAAAATCTATATACCCAAGAATAGTTTATGATTTAAATAATTTAGATTCCTGGTATTCCCCAATTGAGGCTTTTGAAAAGTCTGAAGAAGCAACTTCTGAAATAAATATATTTTTTGAAATTACAGGAAACAATTTTAAAACAGATATGTATCCTGTATTTCTGACAAAAAAAAATTACTCCAGACTATATGTAAAGAAAATCTCCTATATTTATGAAGGAAATGAATATGTTGTGCAGAAGGATGCATATTATGATTTATGTTCTGATATTCGAAAGATGGATGAAAATAAGAAGGGCTGGATAACAAATGGAACTTACTATTGGATGAATGGATTGTCGGCAGAGCTGCAAAGCAAAAAGAATAGAACAAGTGCATGGCCACGTACAAATTTCCGTAAAATTTTTAAACATAGAAAAATAGGAGAAAGATTTCCTTTTACAGTATTATTAATATATCAGTTTGATGATGAAGAAGAGAAGGTTGCTGAAATAAAATATATGGTTGTGCCGGTAAAAAATGAGTATATTTCTCCTTTTTACTTTTAAAAAAACAAGAATAAATGAATTTATAGTATAGTTCATAATCTTGCGGAAAGCCTGGTTTTTGCGTAAGCAAAAATGTGGCCAATTTTTTTTTACATACATTGATGACAATACATATAAAATTGTTAATGGACGTTACCGTGGCGAGAGAACACAGCTTAGTATAAATGGAAGTATAGCAGC
>CAMVBP010000221.1 GCA_947165795.1 uncultured Treponema sp. | reverse complement strand
TAAAATCGAAATTTCTATGTCTGAATTCGTTTCTTCCCGCCAGGAAGTAATGGATTTGTCAAAGGTTATTGTATATTCAATTTTATATAAGCAGTTTGACCGCGATGTTTACGGCGATTTAATTCAGTGTGAATGCGTTAGAAAGCATAACAGGGCAAATCCTTCTCATTTGATTGATGAACGTACTCAAATGACAGAACGTCAGCTCCGCTCAATTCTGCAGAATAAGGAAAATATAATTCAGACAACAAGAAAACAGATTCTTGAACCAATCTGGAATTCAATAATGACAAATAAAGATTTTTCTAATGAAGAAAAAAATATTTATCTTTTGATGTCAGAAAAATTCATGAATCGTCTTGGTTTAATGAACTGGTACATTATTACACTTTTTGCCAAAAACGAAGGTGCAAATGAAATGTATGTTGCAATCCGAAATAAGCTCAGCTCTTACATGGAAAAGTCTAAGGTTGCAGAATATATTTCGGTAATGGTAATGGAGCTTGCACTTAACAACGAAAATACAAATATCCGCAAAGAAGCAAAACAGATGTATCACGGAATCGAAGATATTGACGGTTTAATTTTTGATCCGGAAGTACGTGCAAAAATTGTTCAGGAATTGCAGAGAAAGCATGAACTTGTATTCCTTTCTTGGAAACTTGGCGGTGGTTCAACTTCTATCGGAAAGCAGGGAAGACTTTCTATTACGCTTTATAATAAAGATGATGAGTTCCAGGAAGTAAAAGAGAATATTGAATCAGCTAAGGCTTCTAATACTAACAAACGTTCGTTAATAGACTTTTACAGGGAATTGCCGGAAGGTCAGGAAGGAACTGATTTAGGCTTGTATTATCTTTCTTATCTTGATGATGCCTGCAAAAAAGTTAATGTAAAATTTGAATCTCTTGTAAATCAGTTCTCTGCAAGTGATCTTACCGTTATTAACTTGAATTTCAATTTCTGATTTTATGGGTAAATTTAAATCTGCAAATTTATTTCTTTCTCTTTTTATGGTTATAAGTCTGTCTGTTTTTTGTTTTACAGGCTGTATGCAGGTTGTGCCCGAAGTTGCAGAAACAGATACATCCGTTATATTTGAATATTTTGATGAAGAAACACCAAGTGTACGCCTTTCGGTTTTTGCACATTCCTTATCTGATGTACGTCGATACGATAATCTTGAGCTTTCATGTGAAGGTTCTGATTTCGCCTGGGAAACTTCGGACCTTGCAATAATTTCTGACGGAAATAATGAATGGGTCGGCAACACAAATTTTATTGTTCCAGAAGGTTATATAATTCCGACTGGAATTTATGAAATGACATTAATTAATGCTGACGGCGAAAGTGAATCAATTAACGTAAAAATAGACTACGATGAAAAATATTATTCGTTAAATCAGATTCAGGCTGAAGAGGTAGCAAGAAGAGACGGTGGCCGTAAAAGAATTGCAATTTATAATTATGATAAAATTTTACTGTACTTTGGGCAGCAAACAGATAATTTAAAAACAGAATTTGATATAAGGGAAGTTTATCGTGATTCAAAATACTACCAATATGTATATCTTGTTCCTTCAAAAGGAGTTGTCTGCATATTGAAAGAAATTGAGATGGAAGATTAAATTATGGAAGATAATATTCAGGAAAAAGAGGAACCTTCGTCCTCGAATAATAAAACTTTAACAGGTCCTGCCAGAGAAGTAAAAACTTATGTTTTACGAATCGGCAGAATGACGTCTGCACAGGAAAAAGCTTATAATGAGCTTTCGCCTTCCTGGTGTATTCCTTATGAAAAAAAACAGTTAAACTTTGTAGATATTTTTGGTAATACAAATCCAATTATTGTTGAAATTGGTTTTGGAATGGGAGATGCAACTGTAGAGCTTGCAGAAAAAAATCCAAATATAAATTATCTTGGAATAGAAGTTCACAGACCCGGAGTAGGAAAGGTACTTTCAGAAATTAAACGAAGGGAATTAAAAAATCTTTATATTATTGAACACGATGCTCTTGAAGTTCTGGAAAATATGATTGGTGATAATTCCTTAAACGGCTTTCATATATTTTTCCCCGATCCTTGGCCTAAAAAAAGACATCATAAAAGAAGAATGATTCAGCGTCCGCGCACAAATTTAATGGTTCAGAAGCTTGCGCCAAAAGGCTATTTATATTTTGTAACTGACTGGCTTGAGTATGCAGAATTTGCGCTTGAAGAATTAAATCAGACAGAAAATCTTATTAATAAATATGATGGCTTTGCTCCGGCTCAACCATGGCGCGTTCAGACAAAATTTGAACGAAAAGGACTTGCGGCTAGCAGACAGATTACAGAATTGTTATTTGAAAAAAAGGATATTTAATGGATTCAACGATACAGAATAGAATTGCAGAACTTGAAGAGTTAATTTTAAAATATCAGAATTCTTATTACAACGGCGAAGCAGAAATTTCTGATGCGGAATTTGATAAGCTTTGGGATGAATTAAAGGCTTTAAATCCTTCAGATCCTATTCTTCAGAAAGTCGGAGCCGATTCTGGAAATTTTGAAAAAGCAGAACATATCATGCCGATGGGAAGCCAGGAAAAAGCGGCAGATCCTGAACAGTTTTTGCAGTGGGCTTCAAAGCATAAATATGACCGTTATCTTGTTGAATATAAACTGGACGGTGCTTCGCTCGAACTTCAGTATAGAAACGGTTATCTTGTAAAGGCAGTTACCCGCGGAAACGGTTCTATTGGTGATGACATTACAGAAAACGCAAAAAAAATGGGCGGCGTAAATGCGGCAATTTATAAGGATGGAGTTCTTGTCCCATTTACAGGTGGAATTCGCGGCGAAGTTATAATGACCCACGAAGTTCATAAAACTCATTTTGCAGATAAAGCTAACTGCCGTAATGCAGCAAATGGTCTTATGAAAAGAAA
>CAMVBP010000220.1 GCA_947165795.1 uncultured Treponema sp. | reverse complement strand
GCAATTGCAAAATGTCCTGCCTTATTTTCAACAGAAGCTTTTGCGTCAGCTCCGTCTCCTGCGCTTACAGAAATTGAATCTGCTTTAGAAGCTGAAAAGTCATTTGTAAAGAGAGGCTTTTTTGTTTCTTCGCCGGAGATTTCGTAGAACTCGATTTTGTCGATTGTTACGGTAAAGTTTTCCGGAGTTGTATCCTTTGCGTTTTCTGGATTTGGTGTGATTTTTCCAAGATTAAAAAGCAGTTCTGCCTTTCCGTTTTTTACGCCGGTAAAGTTCAGTTCAAGAGGAGAAACTTCTTTACCGATTCGAACGTTGAATGCTCCTCCAAAAGTTTCCCAGCCTGCGGCCTTTTCATTTCTTGCAAGGATGTGAGCATAAGTATCTTTTGTAGATTTAGCCCAGATGCGAACTCTGTAATCTGCAGCCTTAAGTTCAATTCCTGATTTTGAAAGCTGAATGTCTCCATCTCCGTTTCCAGGATTTTTAATATCGAATACATAAGCACCCTTAGAAAGGCTTGCCTGTGCACCTGCGGCATCAGAGATTTTTGCATTCCAGCCCTGTGAATCAACTTTCAAAGCCTTACCAAAATCAAAAGACTTGTAAACTACTGCATCACCAGTTTTTTTACCTACGGTTAGGGTAGAGTAAGCTTCGATAGTGTTTCCGTCGCTGTCTGTAACAGAGTAAACAAGCTCATAAGAGCCGGCGTTTTCAGCTGTTGTTTTTCCGTTTTTAAACGAAAGCTTTGGAGTAGATTCAATCATGATTTTAGAAGTGAGATTTCCGTCTTCCTTGTCTGAAGCAGTAACTCCTTCCATGGCATCAAATTCTATTCCAGCTTTTACTACGTTGTCCTTAGCTCCATTAATTACCGGAGCTGTATTTGTTTTTTTGCAGGCAGCAAGACTTAATGCAGCGCCTGTAATCATTAATGAGGCACAAAGGCCTTTAATTTCCTTTTTCATTTTTAAGACTCCTTATTTTTTTACATTTTTATAAATCTGTCATAGGCAGCCTGATATACCTTTTGAACATCATTCAGATATACCTTGCCGGTCATTTCCTTCTGGAACTTGTTCCATTCATCATCAGAAACTCCACCTTTCATAAGCCATTTGATGAGGTTTGTTCTGATGTAGTCGTTTAGGTTTGTTTCATAAGTTCCCAGAACGTTCAGCTCTTCCATGTTGAACTGAAGGTTTGCGCATGGTTTTACTCCATCCGGAATAAAAGGCTTTGCGTGCTTCTGAAGACGGTCAAGTCTGAGCTTTGCGCGAGGCTCCATATTTACAACATTGTTCCAGGCATAATCAGAAAGATAGATGATTCCAAAAGGTGCATTCTGAAGTCTAAGCTCATCAGATGTCATGCCGGCAGGAATTGGCTTTTGAACAAGCATTCCTTTTTCATCTCTTTCTTCTTCATAAACGATTCCAATAGGGCCGTAATTTATCTGTGCTGAAATTTCTGGATCGTAATAGCGGTCAAAGTAAGCAAGAAGAACTTCTACGTTCGGACAGGTTGAGAAAATGATGACTTCACCAATACCTGTTTCAGGATTATTAGAAACACAAACTGTCTGGGCTCCATCAGGTCCTACAAGCGGATTCATTGTTATGTAATTTTCCGGCTTTGAAACAACAGTTTCACTTTCCCACCAGTAGAAGGCACCATAGGTTTCAAGACCTTTTCCGTTTGCAAGAAAGTTATCCTGAGACTGCTCAAAAGAAACTTTATCAATAAGACCTCTGCTTACCCAGTCTGCAATAAAGTTTGTTGCCTGCTTAAAGCGTTCATCCATTACAGTGTAAGTAACTTTTCCGTCTACTATAACGCGGTGCTCAAGGTTATCATTCAAACCAAACATTCCATAAAGGTCGCACTGATTTCCCTGCCAGTTGTTATAAACAAAATTCAATGGACGTTCATCGTCTGTTTTGCCGTTGCCGTTCATATCATTATTTTTGAAATAGGTGAGCAGGGCTTCCATCTGAGAGGCATTGAGTGTAAGGCCGTCTTTTACATCAGCCTCTTTTACACCTTTAAGAGCGCCGTCTTTTATGGCTTTAACTGTCCATGCTTTATTAAGGAATAAAAGATTTGGATTCTGCAAAAGTCCCATCTCTTCAATTCGTGGAAGAGAATAGATTTTTCCGTCTTCTACGTTTATAAGCTGATTTTTAATATCAGGTCTTGAATCAAGAATTGCCTTGAAATTTGGCATGTATTCAAGATAATCACTTATAGGAACAAGAACCTTCCTTTTTGCATATTTAATCATTTCTCCGGCACTCATACCGGCATGATAAATTGCATCAGGTCTGTTGTTTGCATCGCCAAAAATTAGATTTTTCTGCTGAGTGTAAACAGATTCGGAAACATTTTCCCAGTTTACATTAACACCTGTACTTTCAAATAAATTCTGCATTACAAGCATGTCGTTGTAGTCCAAAGCAGATGCATTTTTTGAAGAATAAATGTTGAAGGATAATGCTTCCGAACCTTTTTTATTCAGAATAGGCTTTGAAGTATCCTTCCACTGAAAGCCATATTCAGAAACCAGTTTTTCAACACCTGAGCTTTTTTTAGCAGATGTTCCCTTGCTGCAGCCGACAGAAAGAAGTGCCGTTACTGTCACCAGCGAAATTAACATAGATTTTTTAATCATATATATCCTCCTGTTGATATATGCAATTTTAGTTTTTATGAAGTCTGTAACAATCTATTCCTTTAACGAACCAATCATTACTCCCTGCTCAAAATACTTTTGAACAAACGGGTAGAGCATCAAAACCGGAATGCTGGAAACAATTACAGAGACATATTTTATTTGTGTCGCAAGACGATACTGCTCAAGAATTGTTTCTCCGCTTCCTCCAACTGTACTTTCAGTCGCAATGAGAATTTCTTTAAGAACCAGCTGAAGCGGATAAAGCTT
>CAMVBP010000219.1 GCA_947165795.1 uncultured Treponema sp. | reverse complement strand
GAGATGGATACGGTTTTAATTTAACAAGGGGGAAGTATGAGAAATTGCGCTGAACTGTTAAATATTTTAGAAGATTGGCAGAACCGTGGAATATATCATTTTATAAAGAGCAAGGCAAATAGCAAAGACTTTTTTATTGGTATTAGAGATAATTATCTGAATATCTATTATAAGTGCGCCAGTGTTATTTTAATTTCTATTAAAAAGAATAAACTTGAGTTTAAAACACATTATAAATATTTAGGCCTGCAAGATAGTGAAACGCTTAAGAAAAAGCCGTATATTATTATTTCATTCGAAGAGTTGTCGAGAAAATTTGAAAAAATGCTTGTTCATATATTTTCCATTCAGCTTTGTCAAAATGCGGATAGTGGCAAACATAAACGCAGAGAAAAGATTTGTCAGCAATGGATTGTGAATGAAGCAAACGCAAGACGAGAATCTGACTGGTACTATGTAGATTTAGAATATACTATGCAAGGCGTACCTACAGGCAGATTTGACATGATTGCTGTGTCTAAGAAAAAAGTAGACGGAAAGCACAGAGTTGCGCTTATTGAGTTGAAAGTTAATGACAGTAGTTATGCAGGAATGGATGGTTCACGGAAGAAACAACATGAAAAAGAATTTAACCTTATTTTGGCGAAAAAAGATGAGCTTTATAATTCTGGGTTTGAACCATTAAAATTTGGGAGTGGAATAGTTGGGCATATTGCGGACTATTTAAGATTCTTACATAAAAAAATATATTACGATACGCTAAAACAAGAAATCATTGACATAATCAAATGTCATAAAAGATTGGGTATCCTCAAAGATCCTGGTCTGTCGCTTATTTCTTCTGTAAATGATTTAGCTGATAAACCGGAAGTCCATATTGTAAGTTATACAAAAGTTCCTGATGATAAAGAACCAAGTAATGTTGCCGTTCCGATAAAAACACTTAAGGAATCCATGTACAAATATCTGTTTAACGAACCGAAAAACACTGTAAAGAGGACATCTGGTTATTGCCTCGAAAATTGTATAAATGGAGTGAACATCAATGGCTTTAACACATTGAAAGATAAACTGTTTACAGATAATAATGAAATCCATTGTGTCCAAGACATCAAAGGAGAGATATTTGATTTCTATTTTACATTCATTGATGCTACAAGAAGCGATGCCTGGAACTGTTTGCCGAAGATATAATACAATCTTGATAACCTTGTAACCTATGCCCACGTTTTCGCATTATCCGGAATAACGGATAATGCGTTTTTTTCTTTTTGCTATAATGCAAAAAAAAATGTAATGTGGAGGAACTAACGATGCAAGACAGAGTGCCACCTCAAAATATTGAAGCGGAACAATCCGTACTCGGCGCAATGCTGATTGATAATACGGCTGCCATTTCAGTTACCGAAATGCTGTTGCCTGAAGACTTTTACAGGGAATCACATAAGATTATATACCGCGCCATGCTTTCGTTACTGGCAAAAAATGAACCGCTCGATATGATCACTTTGATAAATGAACTGAAAAAGATGAATAAGCTGGATGACGTGGACGGTGTCGCTTATATAACATTGCTGGCAAACTTTGTTCCGACCGCTGTTAACGTAAAGTATCACGCAAAAATTGTGGAAGAAAAATCAATCTTGCGGCAACTGGTGGAAGGCGGTACGGCGATTGCTTATATGGGTTATGAAGGCACCGGCGAAGCGACTGACATCCTGGATAAAGCGGAAAAGAGGATTCTTAACATTTCTAATAGGAGAGGGGGAATCGATTTTTCTTTAATTAAAGATGTGTTGCCAAATACACTCGACCGAATTTCAAAAGCGCTGGATAATAAGGAACCGATTACCGGTTTAGCTACCGGTTTTAAAGATTTGGATTATTTGACAGCAGGAATGCAGCCTGCAGACTTTATCATTCTGGCCGCACGGCCTTCTATGGGAAAAACGGCGCTGGCTCTGAATATTGCACAAAATGTAGCTATTCGCGGTTCAAGAAATGGAGAACCGAAAAAGACGGTTGCCTTTTTCAGCTTTGAAATGAGTGAGGAATTATTGGTGCAGCGTATGCTCTGCGCAGAAGCGGAGGTAGATTCCCAACGGCTGCGTGTAGGGGGCGAAATAAAAGATGAGGAAGATAATTCAAATCTGTGGAACAGGCTATGGATTGCTACTGATCGTCTGGCGGAAGCGCAAATATTTATTGACCATAATTCTGATGCCACGGTTATGAATGTACGTTCTAAAGCTCGGAGGCTTAAGGCGGAAAAGGGGCTTGATTTGATTATCATTGATTATCTTCAGATGATGCGCGGAACAGGACGGAACAATTCGGACAACCGGCAACAGGAGGTGTCGGAAATCTCGCGCGGTCTGAAAGCATTAGCTCGTGAATTGGCCATACCTGTGATAGCATTGTCACAGTTAAGCAGGAATGTGGAATCAAGAACCGTAAAGAGGCCTATACTTTCCGATTTGCGCGAATCAGGTTCGCTGGAACAGGATGCGGATATAGTAATGTTTTTGTATAGGGAGGACTATTACAAAGCTCAAGATGAAGAACATACTTATGTTACGGAACTGAATATAGCCAAGCATCGTAACGGCCCGACGGGAATGGTTCCGCTGTTTTTTCATGAGAAGTACACGAAATTTATTAGCCTTTCCCGGCGACCGGAAGATGGTGGAAGGAAAGATTAAACAGAACAAAAATATGAAAATGTAAAAATTTTAGGAGGTATTGGTTTAAGCAAGGACAGTAAAGATTTAAAGTTGTATGCCAAGTATCTCTTTTTTTCAAATGAAGCATTTCCAAAAGGAATGATTGAAGAGATTGTAAAAAACCATAACATCAAAAAGGAAGAATATGTAGTTTTATGAATTAAAATGGGGACGTAAATAATCCTGTGGTCGTCTGTTGATTCTATCCCTCGTAAGCGATAGAAGGAGTGTTTGTAGTAATTTTTGCATTGTCCGTAATTACGGACAATGCTTTTTTTTTATTCGGTTATAATCTGTAATACAAAGAGTATTGAGTAAA
>CAMVBP010000218.1 GCA_947165795.1 uncultured Treponema sp. | reverse complement strand
ATTCCACCCTTAAAGGTTTTAATTTTCGTTTTTTGCCCGTAATAAAAAAATTACAAATGTAATTATACTCTTTAAATCCGAATTTTGCGAATTTTTTCTGATTCATTTGCACATAATTTATGAAAAATTTTTATTATGAAGATAAAGATATAAAGTGCTTATAGAAACCTGTAATTTCTGGGCAATCATTTTTTTAGAAAAACCGGCTTTAAGCTGAGTTTTTATATACTCTTCTTTTCCGTCAAGTTTATGTCTTGAATTCTTTTTTCCTTTCGGGTGCCCAAGAATTACACCTTCTGATTTTTTACGCTTTAAAGCTTCTGTAGTACGCTGAGAAATCAGCTGACGTTCAATTTCTGCAGAAATACTGAATGCAAAAGCAAGAACCTTACTGGTTAAGTCTTCTCCAAGCCTGTAGCCTTCCTTAACCGTATAAATAATTACTCCACGTTCCATAAGCGTATTTAAAATGGACATAATCATAAACATATTACGTCCTAGACGCGAAAGTTCAGAACAGATTATAACATCACCTTTCACGGTTTTTCTTAAAAGAATGCCAAGATTTCGTTTTTCCGGCGAAATTACTCCGCTTATTGTTTCTTCAATCCATTCATCAACATTATATTTAGTTTTTTTTTTGAATTTATTAATTTCAAAGCGCTGATTTTCTACAGTCTGTTTATCTGTACTGACTCTAATATAACCATAAATCATAATATGCCTCTTTTATTTAATTATTTTTACTTCCGCAAATATTTATATTGTGTTAAAGTAAGATAATGAAAATTAAAAAAAATTTCTTAAAATCTTTATTTATAGTTATTTCAGCTGTTTTTTTATTTTTTTCCTGCGGAAATAAAAGATGTTATGAAACCTCCTTTCAGGCAATGGATACAGTAATGACTATTAAAGTCTGGAGTAATAATCGAAACATTGCATTAAGAGCACTTCAGGAGTCAAAGAATAAAATCATTAATCTGGAAAAACTTCTTTCTGTAAACATTCAAAAAAGTACGGTTTATATAATTAATAAACAGGATTCTTATCCTTTTTCTATTGAAATTTCAGATGAATTTGCGGAAATTGTAAGAAAAAGTATTCAAATGTCTGAAATATCAGACGGAAATTTTAATATCTGCCTGTATCCTGTTACATCCTTGTGGGGATTTACAACTGATAATCCTCATGTTCCAGAAGAATCTCAAATTAAAGCAGTTTTACCTGCCTGTAACTGGGAAAATATTTATCTGATTAATCCCGGAGACAGATGGGGAAATCTTAATGGAATTGATTATGAAGGAAACTGTGATTTAATTGTGCAGGATGGAGCTAAGCTTGATTTTGGCGGAATAGCTAAAGGTTATGCCGGAGATGAAGTTCTGGAGATTCTGAAGGATTTTAAAATTGAAAATGCAATTTTAGATTTGGGCGGAAATATTCAGACTTTAGGAAAAAGATATGATGACAATGCCTGGAAAATTGGAATTAAAGATCCTGAAGAACCTGAAAAAATCCTCTGCTCTGTTGAAGTTATTGATAAAGCTGTAATCACAAGTGCGGGTTACGAAAGATTTTTTACAGATGAATATGGGAAGAAATATTCGCACATATTTAATCCAAAAACCGGATATCCTGCAGAAAGCGATATTCTAAGTGCAACAATTATTTCTCGAGACGGTTATTACGGAGATGCCCTTTCGACAGCCTTTTATGTAATTGGAAGCGAAAGAGCATATAAATTATGGCAAAAACAAAAGAATTTTGATTTTATTATTATTACAGATAATAAAGAAATTTACATTTCAGAAAATCTGGAAAAGTATTTTACAGTTTCAGAAGATTCTGATTATTATTTCCGCACATTGCCGTGAAGAAAATCATCATAACTGATTTTTACACCTTCGCGGACATCTACTTTTGCTTTCCAGCCGAGTGCATTTAAGCGGGTAACGTCACAAAGTTTACGTGGAGTTCCGTTCGGTTTTGAACTGTCCCATTCCATTTTGCAGGTTCTTCCGCTTGAAGCAACATCTTCGTAAACGACATCTCGTACAGTTTCTGCAAGTTCTTTGATTGTACATTCCTTTCCGGTTCCAACGTTTACAAAATCTCCTGTTGGAGTTCGTAAATCATCTGCATTTTTGTTTTCCATAAGGTAAACTACTGCATCTGCAAGATCACCAGCGTAAAGGAATTCACGCAACGGAGAGCCGTCGCCCCAAAGATGAACAATATCTGAACCGCTTTCTTTGGCTTCGTGAAATTTGCGGATTAATGCAGGAAAAACATGACTTCCCTGAAGTTCGTAATTATCTCCTAAGCCATAAAGGTTTGTCGGCATTACGCTAAGGAAATTTGTTCCGAACTGTTTATTATAGGCAGTACAAAGCTTAATTACGCTTATTTTTGCAAGTGCATATGCATCATTGGTAGGTTCAAGAGGACCTGTAAGAAGTGATTCTTCTTTAATAGGCTGTTCTGCCATTTTTGGATAAATACAGGTAGAACCAAGATTCATAAGTTTTTTAACGCCATTAACACGGGCTGCTTCTACAACATTAAAGCCAATTACCATATTCTGATAGATAAAATCAGCAGGATAAGTTGAATTTGCCCCGATTCCGCCAACATGTGCAGCAGCCAGAAAAACATATTCAGGCTTTTCTGTTGCAAAAAAATCATTTACAGCAGCCTGATTTAATAAATCAAGTTCTTTATGAGTTCTTGTAATAATGTTTGTATACCCTTTTTCCTGAAGGCAGCGAACAATCGAACCGCCAACAAGTCCGCGATGTCCGGCAACATAAATTTTTGCGTTCTTTTCCATAATTGACTTCTATAACGGTCATTGAGCCTGTCGAAATGACCACAGGATTTCTGGTGGTTTCGACAGGCTCAACCACCGTGTTTTGTGTAAAAAATTATTTTATCTCTGGTGAAGTGTTTTCTCAGCCTTTACGTATTCCATATCATGCTGCATCATAATTTTTACTAGTTCAGGAAAGCTTGTTTTTGTTGGGTTCCAGCCTAGTACTTTTTTTGCCTTTGTCGGATCACCGAGCAATG
>CAMVBP010000217.1 GCA_947165795.1 uncultured Treponema sp. | reverse complement strand
CCTTTAAAACCTAGTGTTCCAGCTGAAGCCCAACTAATTGCATTACCATCATTATCAGTTAAAGTAACGATAGTATTGTTAAATGTTGAATGTATAAATGCTTTCCCTTCTGGTACATTCTTCTTAACTTTTCTTTTGTAGAAGGCGATTCATCATTTTCGTTTAAAAATACATGTCTTCCCGTAAAAAATGCACAGAATTTTACTCCGAGCTTCTGGAGCTTATTTGCAGGTTTTGAATAGCGAGATTTTAAAAGGACGATATCACCGCGTTCATAAGTTTTGTTAAGCGGGCTTACCATTACATATGACTGTTCGGGAACATCCGGTAGCATGGAAATTGAATTCTGTTTTACAGGAAAAATAACATAATCAAGAATAAGATTTATAAATATAAAGAGCAGAATTACGTATATTATAACAAACCAAACTTTTTTCTGAGTTTGCTTTTGAATTTCATATGAATATTGAATTAGTTTGCGATTCAAAATTAACCCACCTCTTACTTAAGAGTATCATAAGATGCTGTTTTTTACAATGGCATTGTTATTGTAAAGCAGGTACCCTCGTCTTTTTTTGAATCTACTGCAATCTGCCAGCCTAAAGTGTTTACAATTGTTTTTACGACTGCAAGACCAATTCCCATTCCTTCTTCTCGGCGTGAATTTGTTCCGCGGTAGAATAAATCAAAAATATTGTTCAAATCTTTTTCTTCTATACCTATGCCGGTATCTTCTATCTTTAATTTGATCGCATTTTCGTTTTCGTCAATATATGAAATTATTTTTATAGTATCATCATCTTTTGTATACCTGAGCGCATTACTGAAAAGGTTTTCAAAGGAGCGCTGTGCAAGCTGGCTGTTTAACGGAATCATAATTGACTCGGGCAGATTTATATCGCAGATAATGTTGCGCTTGAATGCAGTTGCAAGAATTTTTGAATCTTTTGCAAAAAATCTGATGAGTTTTGCAATATCGCCTGGAACTAAATTTTCCATCATTTCGCGGTTGTTCATTTTTGTATAATTAATGAGCGTGTCTATCATATCTTCAAGTTGTGTGGTTTTTGATTCAATAAGAGTTAGTGTTGAATTCAATTCATTTTTATCCGAAATTACACCGTCTTTTATAGCTTCTGTATAACCTTTTATGATTGCAACAGGAGTTCTTAAGTCGTGACTTATTCCCATAATGAATTTGTTTTTTCTGGTTTCTGCTTCGAGCAGGGAATCGCGCATTATACCAAGACTTTGCAATATTGCAGTAAGCTCGTTTGTTCGTCTGCCTGAGCTTTCGGGAATTTCTACATTCAGGTTTCCGTCTGCTATCTGACTTGTCGTATACTGGATTTTTTTTATGGATTTAAATAGTGTTCTGGAAATTATTATGATTAAAATAACGCTTACAGATACAATACCGAGTAATCCCCAGAGAATAATCATTAAATTTGTCTGATTCGGATCTCTTCTTTTAATACGCGGAACTCTTGTAAGCAAAAGTGCCTTCTGTTCAATAGGAGGCGCGGTAAACTGGTAGAAATATTTTCTGGAAGTATTGTTAATGTATGACCAGAGCTTTTCATCCGTTATATACATATTAGGTTTAAAATCGGAAATTGAAGAATAAATGATTTTATTGTCTTCCAGGGAAAGTAAAAGGCATTCTACATCGTTCGGCTGAAATTTTAATCTTTCTATATAATTCCAGTCTTTTTCTTTAATTCTGCTGTCATCCATTTTACGGATTTCTTTTGCACCGCTCATTAAAAATCTTTCTGAAGATTTCATGTAATTCTGAACGCATATAAAAAAAAGAAATAGTAAAGGAATGGAAATTACAATTCCGCCAAGAAAGACAAACTGTTTTTTTAAAGTCATTTTAAAAGATCCTTATTAAAAATATAACCGCGGCCGAATTCCGTTCTTATGAATTCAATTTTGGAATTGTCTGATTCAAGTTTCTTCCTTAATCTCTGAATGTAAACTGCAACGGCGGTAATGTCTCCGAATTCAACTTTCCAGACAGATTTAAATATTTCTTCGGGAGAAAGAACTTCACCTGCATGTTTTACAAGAAATTCAAGAACATCGTATTCTTTTGTAGAAAGCGGAATTTTTGAATTTCCTTTTTTAAGTACGCAGCTGTTTAAAAGAAGGGTATAATCTGCAAACTGAATGTTTTCTTCTGCCTTTACTTCTGCAGAAAGCTGACGGCGCAAATTTGCCTTTACGCGGGCAACAAGAACGCTTGGAGAAAATGGTTTTGTAATGAATTCATCTGCGCCAAAGCCGAGTCCGTTTATAATGTCTTCGTCTGCGTCTCGGGCAGAAAGAATCATTACGTCAGGAATTTTTGAACCGTAAATTTTCTTCAATTCTTCAAGAAAATCAAAACCGCTCATTCCCGGAAGATTAAGGTCGAGAATAATTAAATCTGTATGTTTATCACTTTTAATGGAAGCAAGTGCGTCTTCGGCATTATAAAATGGTTTTGTTTCCATATTATCTTTATTAAGATACATGCAAATTAATTTAGAAATGGATTCTTCATCTTCAATAACGTAAATATACGGTTTTTCATTATTCATACAAAATCCTCCGTTTCTGCTCCAGACATTTCACTGCGGTAAAATGCATTTATTTTAAGTGCAAATATAATGATTCTACATAATAATATACAGCAAATTTGACAAATTTGGTTATATCAAACTGTTATATAACGATTTTTTAATAAATTTTTTAATTCCAGATAAAATAATTATTGAAATATGCAAAAAAAAGTTTATAATAGTTGTAATGATTAATGTCATGCGGTTAGATGGGAAAAAATATTGGGTGAATCCGCATATGATAGAAAGTATGGAAACAAATCCTGACTTAACGCTTACTATGCTGTCAGGCCGTAAACTCATCATAAAAGATTCTCCCGAAGAAATTATAGAAAGAATAACTGAATACCGAAGAAATATTGGTATTGAGAAGCAGGAGTGCTTGTAATGGATATAGCAAGTTTACTGGGTATTGTCGGTGGTGCAGCCATGATCGTCATGTCTGTATTGACATCTGGTGGTTCGTTAGGCGGAATTATCGATATCCCGTCTGTCTTCATGACTATCGGCGGTTCTTA
>CAMVBP010000216.1 GCA_947165795.1 uncultured Treponema sp. | reverse complement strand
CTCTTGGAAGTCAGTATAATTTGATTTGTGCCGGCGTAATAATTTCGATAATTCCTGCATTTGTTGTCTTTATTTTATGTCAAAAGCAGATTTATTCAGGAATTACAGCAGGCGCTGTTAAAGGATAACTCAAGGTTCATTTAAAAAAGTTTTTATTAAAAGGTCCGTAAATTTTTACGGATCTTTTTTTTATTTATGAATTTTTACAAGCCCTAAATACGTCGAAGTCAAGGCGTTAAGCGAATTTGCATCTATTTAAAACAGTGGGTAAAACTCACTATCTTTTTTTGTAATAAAAGCCTCATAATAAGATCATTTCTTAATCTGGAAAATATTTTGCGCTAATTCAAGCAGTTTTGCAGAAGGCAAAAAGCTGCTTATATGTGCGCAGGTGCGCGAGCACTGACGTTAATGGAGTTATTATGAAAAAGACTTTTAAGCTTTCGTGTTATTTTGCGGTTTTGTTAATGTTATTTAACATTGTTTCGTGTTCAAATCCATCGAATCCGTCTGGTTCTTCAAGTTCTGGCGGCAGTTCAGGTTCTTCTTCAAAAACTGTTCTTGCTACATATAGTGGGCCAAAAAATGGTTACACAGATTCCGTAATAGTTTATTCTGATGGGACCTGGCAAGAATTTTTTTCAAATGGCATAATGTACTCATATGGTACTTATACAATAAATAGTGGTGATGAAACTAACGGAAATATAACTCTAACTGTAACCTGGACGTTTCCTGGTATTACTCTTCAGCCTGGAGTTTACCCTGTTGATATTTCAAACGGGCAGTTTAATTTTGATTCAGCAACATATACGAAAGTATGATTTCATAATATGACATTTGTCTGCGGTTATTTTCTGATGTATAATAAAAATTCTGAAGAATTAAATTTAGGATAACGATTTGTGGAAATTATGAATTCAAAATTAAAAAAATATATTACATTATCTTTCGTTGTTGTGATTGCAGGAGTTCTGGATTTTGCAACTGCCACTTTGTTTCAGACAGTGCTTCATGTTCCTCTTTTTCTGGATATGACTTTTGCAATGGCGGTGCTTTTTGCTTATGGTGTGCTGCCTGCAATTTTGAGTTATATAATAAATATGCTCTGCGGCTGCCTAAAGCTTGTTATTCTATATGGGAAAAATGATTATGTTTACTTTTTTACGCTTTCGGCGCTTACAATTATTTTAGTGACCTGGGCTTTTGTGCGCAAAAAGGAAAAACTTAATAAAGGCGTGAATTTAACTTTTCTGTATATTTTAAGTGCCGCAATTTGCGCGGCGCTTGCCTGTTCAATTGTCAGCGGAATTATCAGTTATTTTACATACAGTTTGAATGTTGAAGCAGGCCCTTTTGATAAGATTATCTTTGCGTTTAGCGGAGAGCAGATGGGCGTACTTGCTTCCTGCATTATAGGACGAATTCCAATTACAATTCTGGACAGAATAATTACGACTTTTGCAGGTTATGGTATTTATCATGCTTATACAAAACTGATGCTTAAAAAGGGGGCGCGGCGCCAGCGCTGATTTTAAATGAAAACCGGTGTACAGTTTACAAGGTGGTTGAGCCTGTCGAAACCATATTTATTCATCCTTATAATTCTTCTCGCTCTTTCTTCCTGCGCCAAAAGTACAGATGAAAAGTTTACCGACTCTAAAGCGCTTTATTCGTCGTGGTCAGAGTTTCAGCAGAAAACGAATGAATTTTCCTGCCGTACTTTTATAGAAAATCTTGAGCATTACGAAATAGAAAAGTTTGATTCTTATCCCGAGCTTAAGGCTGCTGCTAAAGAGCAGCTGGAAACCTGCAGGGTAGAGGCTTATAATATTTTGGAAATTGTAAGCGGTCGCAATGGCAGTGAGCTTACTTCTTCTGAACGCATTTCCCTGGATAACTCAATTCAGAAAATTGATCTTGCAATGCTCGCATATCTTAGAAATCAGAATTACGCACTTGAAGATACACACAAAACTTTTTATCAGTATTTTGTCATGTATATTGTATCTTTTGCAGTGGGTGCAGTAATTTTGATTTGTCTGAATGCGCGCGAAATAAAAAAGCGCGACAAAGTAATTTCGGAATCTGAACAGTTTTTGCGGCACACAATGGAAGTTCAGGAAGCAGAACGACGCAGAATTTCACGGGAGCTTCACGATACAGTTGCGCAGTCTATGCGTTATGTTTCTCTGCTGGCAGAAAATCTTAGCGATAAGGAAGCCGCTTCTAAAATCATCACTACACAGAATCAGAATATAGAAGATATTCGTAAGCTCTGTTACAACCTGACTCCGCCTGCGATTTCTGGCAGCGAAATGATTGATTCCCTTGAACTTTTGGGAAGTAAGATTTTTGGTGAAAGTGATGAAAAGGAAAATGTTGAAGTCCGCATTGTTGCAGAAGACTCTGTTGATTGTTCTGTCTGGAGTGATGAAGAGCTTATGAACATATACCGGATTGTTCAGGAGGCTTTTCAGAATATTAAAAAGCATGCAGGCGCGGGCGAGGTTACTGTGCTCTTTAAACAAATACCTCGGGATGTAAGCCAGTCAAAAACAGCTGCTAAAGAGTCACATCTTAAATTTATAATTACTGACGACGGCTGTGGTATGAGCCGCGAAATGGTGAATCAGATAAACGACGGTCTTTTTGATAAAACTGAAAGTTTCCATTTTGGAATTAGAAATATTGTGGAACGCGTTCAGCTTTTGGGAGGTACGGTAACTTACAGAAGCGAAATTGATTGTGGAACGCAGATTACAGTGGAGATTTAGAATTGATGAAAAAAACATTTTATATAGTTGATGATCACGAAATGCTTCGGCTTGGAACTTCGCTATGGCTGACTTCTAATTCCGACTGGAAATGCTGTGGAAGTTCCGGAACACACGAGTCTGCTTTAGCTGATTTTGAACGCATGGCAGGTGAGGAGACTAACGAAACTGAAGTTAATGAAAAGCTTCCTTCCATACTTATAAGTGATTTAAATTTTTACGGAGAAAACACCGGTTTTGAATTTATTTCAAAAATCCATTCATTATATCCGGATGTGAAAATTATCGTTTATTCAATGTTCTTTGCTGCTGGAATTGTGCAAAGTTCTGTAAGAAGCGGGGCAAGCGGTTAT
>CAMVBP010000215.1 GCA_947165795.1 uncultured Treponema sp. | reverse complement strand
CTGTACAACCCCTTCGTCAGGCGAGAAAGATCCGTAAAGTTTTGTTTAACTTCAGCCTTTTTTTCATCAGGAAGAAGAAGCCATTCCACTCCGTTCCCGAGTTCTTTGAATAGGCCGACCTGTCTGCTGTTATCCTGTGCATGCTCTTCCTGAATATGCTTAACTTCATCCAGCTCTCTTCGTTTTTGCTTATATGCATAAACAAGGGAAACCAGATTCGTAGCTTCGTTCGTCCGATTATCCGCGTTCAGCTTGATTTTAGTGTTTTCCTGGGCATTTTCTGCCATCTTATCAACCAGATACTTGATCTGATAAGCACCATCTTCACTAATACCACGAATGGATGCCAGTTGATAAGTGCTTGCTGTATACAGATCCGCTATGGTTTCATATCCGTATTCCTTAAGGGCTTTTACCTTAATCCCATTCTTTTCTCTGTTCAGTTCTTCAACCGGAATATCTTTCAAAATCTGTAAGGTCTCTTTCCCAGCAAGCAAAATAACAGCCTTGTTAATGTCCGGCTGCTCTGCTATTAATTTAGAGTGACAATCCACTATTTTAGAAATAAAAGCCTGGTATTCTGATAAAACTCCATCTATCGTTTGAGCATTTCCATATTGATGAGAGACATCGAAAATCAGTTGCCTTAGTGTATTCAGATATAATTCCTTGCTTGCGAAAACGATATTGATTATACCTTTGTCTGTATATTTTTTATAAGCCTGTAATTTATAGAAAAGGCACATCGGATAATTATATTCACGGACTTGTTTATCTTGAACTTTCAACGGAAACTCTTTTGGAAAGTATGGATAAAGAATTCCGAAAGATTTTAATTTTTGCAATTGTAGTTGCAGTTATTGCCTTGCATCTTGGAGTTTTGTTTGCATATATTTTTGCAAGCCTTATTGTCCGTCCGTTAAAAAAATTAGAGAAGCATGTACTTCTTGTTGGTCATACAAAAAATAAGGTTTTACTTAAAGGAAAGGATATAAAAGTAAAATCAAAAGATGAAGTTGGAAGATTGTGCAATGCGGTAAATGAAATGACCCGTGAGCTTGTTGCAAATGCAGAAGAGGAAGAATTAATTATGGACGGTAAAGCCGTTCAAAAAGCATTCCTTCCTCTGCTTGATGCAAATTATAATTCCAAGCAGACAGTTGCAGAATATAATGATTCAAAAATTCAATGCTACGGTTATTATGAAGGTGAATCCGGGGTTTCCGGCGATTATTTTGACTACAAAAAACTTGATGATAAATGGTACGGCATTATAAAATGCGATGCTTCAGGTCACGGAATTCCTGCGGCAATTATTATGACAGTCGTTGCGACAATTTTCCGCCGTTACTTTAATGACTGGAAATATGAAAAAAACGGAACAAAGCTGAATATTCTTGTTGAACAGATAAATGATTTTATTGAAAATCTTGGCCTTAAGGGAAAATTTGCTACATTAATAATCTGTCTGTTAAATTCAAAAACAGGCGAATTATATATGTGTAATGCGGGCGATAATCTTGTTCATATTTTTGATTCCCAGACAAAGCAGGTAAATACAATCACATTAAAATCTGCACCGACGGCCGGCGTTTTTACTTCTGATCTTGTTCAGATGCGCGGTGGATTTGCAGTAGAAAAAACAATTCTTAAAAAAGGCGATGTCCTGTTCTTATATACTGACGGAATTGAAGAAGCAACAAGACGTCTGCGTGATGAAAATTATAATGTAATTCTTGAAGACGTAGAGGTTCGTAAGGTTAATCCAAAAACTCATGAAGAAGAAATTGAACTTAAGCAGGAAGATGCAAAAGAAGAATTCGGATATGAAAGAATTAAAGATATTATAGAAAGCGTATTTACACATAAAAAATATACTTTGCAAAAAGAAAATAATCCTGCGCAAAATGAAGTTCTGGAATTCGATTTTACAAAATGCGAAGGCTCTGTTCAGGATTCAATACTTGCACTTGCTTCGGCAGAAAAAGTTTTCAGACTTTATATTAACGAGAACGCTTCGGAAAATAGTTATGTGCAGATTGATAAAAAGATTGACGAATTCTTAAACAAGTATTTTAATATGTATGATAAGTATTCAGCTAAAAAAACTGAAGCACAGAATAATCAGAACTATGTTGATTATGATTTAGTTCAGGAAGATGAACAGTCAGATGACTTAACGCTTCTTGCAATTAAAATGCTGTAATTAATTCTGGAGGACAAAATGAATAGTGTAGAACTGGAATCAAAAGTTAAGAATGCAATTTCTAAAGGAGCAAAGGCTTCTAAAGAAGCTTTTGAAAAAGCCGGAAATAAAATTCAGAATTTTACAGATAAAAGCGTATTAAAAATGGAAATCCGCCAGCTGGAAACAAAGCGCGATTGTAAATATGAAGAATTAGGTTTAAAAATTTCGGAATTATTATTAAAAGGATTGAAAATAGATTTTGAAGATAATTCCGATGTAGAAATTGTGAACGGCTTACAGCAGGAAATTATAGAATTATCTTCAAAAATCACAGAAAAAGAAAGTGAACTGAAATAATTTATCTCTGACAGGTTCCTTTTCTTATTTTTTCTGAGGTTTCTTCTCCGCAAAGCAGGCGGATAATTTCCATTGCAAACTGTTCGCTTGCTCCGGCTCCGCGTGAAGTTACAACATTTCCGTCGGTTACAAAAACTTCATCTTTATAGCCGTCTAAATATTCAGGTTTTGCATTTCCCTCCATGTCCGGATAACAGGTCCATTTTTTGTTTTCCAGGATTTTTGTCTTACCTAAAACAACTGCCGGTGAAGCACATATAGCTCCAATTAATTTTCCGTTATCATAAGCATTTTCAAGGAAAGAAAGCAATTTAGAATTTTCAGAAAGATTTTCTGCGCCTTTTCCGCCGCCGGGACAAATTACACAATCCGGCATTATTTTTTTTGCAAGAAAATCTTCCAGAGTAGTGTCTGTAATTATCGGAACCTTGTGAGAACTGGTTACAATCAATGTGCTGTTGAATGGAGTTCCTTTTACTCCGACTGTTGTCAGTTCAATTCCTGCACGCCTTAAATAATCTACAGGCGAGAGTGCTTCAATATCTTCAAATCCATCTGCAAAAAATACAGCTGCTGTTTTCATTTGGGTATTATCCTCCTTATAAAAAATGATAAACGGCCGTTTACAGGCTATGTG
>CAMVBP010000214.1 GCA_947165795.1 uncultured Treponema sp. | reverse complement strand
AAGCCTGCAGAATTCATTATTCATTGCAAGATACTTTTCAGTAGCTGTCATATTAATTTCCTCTTAATTCAAAGCAAAACGTAAGCTCCATTCTCCGGACCATACGTTGGAAACAAATGTATATCCGATTGCAGAAGTTAAATCAACAACACGAATATCGAATGCATAACCAAGATAAATCTGCGGGCGGAAAATCCATTTTCCTTTAACTCCGCCGCTCAAGGTTTTTGGCAGGAAGTAACTTACAGCCTTATCAATATTGCTGGTTCCTGTTCCCAAAAGACCTTTCCAGTTAGGCGAAACAGACCAGTCTAAAGAACCTCGGCTTACAATAAAGCGCACACCGCCATACGGAACAAAGAAATCTGCAAGCTTTACAGAAGCCTGTCCGCCGGTTGTAAATGTAATTGTCTTAAAGGTTGTATCAAAAGAATTAATAATTTCGTTTGTACCGTTATAATTTATACCGGACTTTGAATAATAAAATCCGCCGTTTACAGAAACTTTAAAATCATACGGCATGTCTTTAACTAAGGCATAGCGAAAGTCGCCGCCAATGGAAAAATAATTAAAGGATAAACCGCCGAGTGCTGCAGTCAAAGAATCCATTTTTGAAGTATTTAATACAGCAAGTTCAAAGCCAACGTCAAACGGAAGATAATAACCGCCTAAACGCAGATCAAAATTGGCAGTTGGAAGAGGAAGAACATTAGTTTTAAACTCATTAATTCCATCAACTCCCATCTGGGCAAATACTCTTTTAATTGTCTTTAAGCTTACAGTTGTAACGCCAAAATCTACACCAAGACCAAAATTAACGCCCGGAACGAGAGAGCCAATCCACGACTGTGCCCACTGATTCTGGAAAACCTGGGCAGCCGAAACTGAATTCAATAAATCAAGGGTAAAATCATCAAGTCCGTTTTTTATGGTATTGTATTTTTCGGTAAAACCGGATGCAACCCCGGCTCTTGGATTAGAAGATGTACCGAGCGCATTTTCTATTTCGTTTTTTGCATTATTTAAATCCGAAGAAGTAACATTATTATCTCTAATTGCATCTTCTATCTGAGACCTGTAATCATTTATAAGATTATCATACTCATCAGGAATATCAAAAGTTACAGGAACACCATCAGAACCCGTAAAAGTAAATGTTCCGGCAAAAACAAAACCTACCGGAATAAACATAATCAAAATTAAAGAAAGAATTCTTTTCATAACCTACACTCCTTCCGTAAAAAACAGGAAAATGCAATACAAAATATTACCGTGAGTATTCTAAAGTCTTTTCTACAATCTATCAAGTTTAAATAAACGGAAATATTTTGCAGAATTGCACGCCCTCGTGCTACACGCAATTACAAAACGCAATAATAAAAGGTTTGTCTGTTTTTCCTATTTATGATAAATTACATTCATGGACGATAAAATTACATATCAGGCGGAACTTTTTTCCAACAGACTAAAACGCAAATATAAGGAACTACGCAAACAGATGCGCAAAAACCGTATTTCCTGCTACAGGCTTTACGACCGCGACATTCCCGAAGTTCCTCTTTCTTTAGATTTATATGAGTTTCTGCCTGAAGGAATTGACTCCGTTCTGGAAGCGGCACGTTTTATATCTGACCAGAATGCACGGCTCAGCGCAAATGATTCTTCCATAGAAAAAGAAATTAAAGAACGCACCTATGCTGTCCTTTATCTTTACGAGCGTCCATACGAAAAATCAGAAGAAGAAGAAAATCTCTGGCTGGATGCTATGGCAGATACAGCCGCACAAGTAATCGCTTTAGATAAATCGCATATCATAAAAAAATCACGCGGACATAAAAGCCACAAAGATTCAGATAACGAAGAAACTACTCAATATCAAAAAACTTCAGCAGATAACGCCGGATTCACTCAGACAGAAGGCTTTGTTCTTGAACAGGGACAGCTTTTCCGCCTTAATCTTACCAGTTATCTGGACACAGGACTTTTTTTAGACCATAGAACACTGCGCTCAGAAGTCCGCGAAACCGCAAATAAAAAACGTGTACTCAACCTTTTTTGCTATACAGGAAGCTTTTCTGTTTATGCAGCACAGGGAAATGCCCGCAGCGTAGAATCAGTAGACCTTTCAAATACATATCTTGGCTGGGCAAAAGACAATATGAAGTTAAACGGCTTTACAGATAAAAACCGCTACATTTATACTCGCGCAGACTGCATGCGCTTTTTGCAGGAAAAAGCAGTTGCTGCAAAATCAGGAAGCCTTAAATCCGAAGAACTCTACGATTTAATTATTCTGGATCCTCCGACATTTTCTAACAGCAAGGCAACCGCAGATATTCTTGATATAAACCGTGACTGGCCGCAGCTTGTAAAAGACTGCCTTAATATTCTTAATCCGGGCGGAACACTTTATTTTTCAACAAATTCAGAACGAATTAAATTTGATGTATCTAAAATTCCTTCTAAAACGGCCGCTGGTTCAGAATTTTCATGTAAAGAAATTACTGCACAGACAATTCCTGTAGATTTTGCAGGAAAAAAGCCTCATAAAGTGTGGAAATTTATTATTCAGAACAAAGCTGATGAACAGAAAAAGGATAAGGTATTTCTATAATCAGATTCTTTCCGGAAATACTTAGCTTTGCAGAACCGGAATTATTTTCTTTTACAGCATCTTCTGTAGAAATAAAATTCAGCGGAATGGAAAGCCTTACAGAAGCAAGCTGAAGCCTTTTTATTTTAAGGAATTTTTTAAGAAGTTTGTTTGCCTTAAAATTTCCATGAAGATCATCGCCTGCAATCGGGCAGCCTTTTTTTGCAAGATGAATTCTTATCTGATGCATGCGCCCGGTATCTAAAAGAAGCCTTACAAGACAAAGATGAATTTCAGAAGACCCGGAATTTTCATCTTCAATTTTTTCATTCCATTCTTTTTCTACCGTAAAATTTGTAATCGCCCGTTTTATCTGCCCATGCTGTTCAATATCTTCGGAGATAATACCTTTTTTTTCTTTTAATGAACCTGCACAAAGAGCAAGATATTCTTTTTTTATTTCTTTTCCGGCAATTAATTTTGTCCATTTAGACGCAGAAATAGAATTTTTAGCAACAATCATAAGTCCGCTTGTATCTTTATCCAGCCTGTGAACAAGAAAAACCTTCTGACCGGTCTGTTTTGCACAATCTACGTCGAGGGA
>CAMVBP010000213.1 GCA_947165795.1 uncultured Treponema sp. | reverse complement strand
GTCATCCCAGTCGCCGTCGTATTCTGATTCAACAGCACATGAATCAAGAATTCCGTTTACAGTTCCGCTTCCTGCAAAAAGCCATTTTTTCTTATTTGATTTCATTACATAAACATCAAATGACAGATTGTCTTCAAAACTCAGGTTTACAATTTTACACGCATCACCAAAATCTTCTTTCAACTGTTTAGCATCAAAAACATAAGCGTTGTCGGCTTCTGTAAATTCCGGTAGATTCTGGGCAAATGCCGCAACAGAAATCAAAACTGAAAATAAAACAGTAACAATTTTTTTCATATAATCACTCCAAAAAATTTTGTTACTTCTATTATAACATAAATAAAAATAGTAAACAAATTATTTTTATTTAACAAATCTGAAGTCGGCCTGTCCCTGATTTATAAAGGTTTGTATTTTTGATTTCTGCGGCTTGATATTTTCTGTAAACCATCTGATGTCACTTGCATAGTCTGAGGCTACATATTCGGCATTGTAATTCAACTGTAAAATTTCTGATTGCCTTGTATCGGTCGTTCGTGAAATTGCTCCGTAAAATTTAATTATGTCTTCTGCAGCCCGAAAATATCTCTCCATCTTTCTTTCATTAAAAAGCTTACTTAAAAAATCAAGCTGAAGCTTTTCAATTATTTTATGATCACAACAGTTTTCATAATCCTTATTAACGGCCAGCACTTTTTCATAAAAAATTTCCAGCAGCTTTGTTCCGCTCATTTTAAGGCACTTGCAAACAGAATTAAACCACGGCACCGCCCTTCCCTCATTGTAAAAAATAAAACAGGCCTTTGCCAGTTTCTCAAGTCTTTGAATTTGTTCTGCTTGCAATTCTTTATTTTGAATTACATGATAAGGTGGATTTTTCTGATATACCAGTCCAAGCTCGGCTGCCCTGTCGAACAAATCTGTTCCCGGTAAAACAGAAAGACAAAAAACTTCAAGATTATTTGGATAAAGGGAAAAGGCAAAATCCATTCCGCTTCTAAAAGAAGAAAAGGTTTCTCCCGGAAGTCCAAAAATCAAATCAAGTCCAAATGTTACTCCTTCTTCATTCAAAAAAGAAATGCCACGTAAAAACTTTTTTTTATCCCAGGGACGGTTAATCAGTTTTAGAACTTCTTCATTTGTACTCTGTAAGCCAATCTGTAATGCACAAGGAATCTTCGTGAACTCTCTTGCAAGCTCACGGTCTATAAACTCTGCCCTGGCTTCAAAGTAATAAAAAGTGTCCGGAGTTTTTGACGCTATCAGCCTTAGTAATTCAACTGCACGTTTTTTGTTTACGTTGTAAGTCGGGTCTAACACAAAAACCTGAGGGATTTTCTTTTTTGCAAAAAGTTCCAGTTCTGCCTTAATGCGCTCCATAGGAAAAAGGCGGACTGTTTTTTCTCCCTTTGATTCATAACAGTATGCGCACTTAAACGGACAACCCCGCGCAAGTTCCCAAAGTGCTCCTCCGTATTCTGAAGGATCAATTATTCCGTCAAGATAAGGTGAATGAATTACAGAAAGATCCGGAGATGCCGAAATTATTACACTGTCTGATTTTCCGGGTTCTTTTGATTTATTTATGATACGTGAAATTAAAACCGGAACAGACTCCTCGCCTTCGCCGCTGACAGTATAATCAAAGCCCTTATAAAAAGAAGGATGAGCCGTAATTTCAGGTCCGCCTGCAATAGTTATAATACCCTTCTGTCTGAGTATTTTTGAAGCCGCTTCAAGAATCTCAACATTCCAGACAAAACAGGAAAAACAAATGATCGCCTGAGTTCCGGCAGGAGCCCCTTCACCGCCACCGGCTTTTTCAATCAGCTTCTGCGCAACAAACCCGGCCGCTTTATTTTTTTCCTTAGGAAAATCTTTATCTTCAAGGCAAAAGGCTTTAAGGCTAACATCAACTAAAGCTTCAATTCCAGCACAATGCTTTACAGCAGACGCAATGCACGCAGCACCAAGAGGCAATGCCTGAGGAGATTTTTCTATAAGTAAAGTTGTACATATAACAGGTATTTTCATAAAAAATAGGACGTTACCGCTCGTTTCACGAGCGGTCGCGCTTTCCGCCATTCCGCTTTCGCTTCAGCCTCCTTCTACGCAGGAGGCCACCTTCGGTGTGGCTCCAATCGCTAACGCAGAAAAATTACTTTCCTTCTTTTACATATTTATCCAGCTGAATATTTGCGAGATTGAGTTTCTGAACTACACAAGGTCCGGCGACACAACCGCCTTCGCAGCTCATAACTTCGACCAGATTTCCATCGTCTTCCTTTGCTTCTACGCGTCCGGCATTTATGTCACCGTAATATTTCAGTTTTTTCATACCTTCTTTATTAAGGCCGTTAATTACATCAAGTTTTAAAATTGAAGGATCCGAAAGCCGGCATCTTACAGCTTCTGCAACGCCGCCGCTTCTTGCAAAGTTTCGGCCGCTTGCAGTCGGAACTTCTTTTTTCTCAATAGGCTCAAGCTTAGAAACATTAATTCCTTTTGCTTCAAAGAAGGCAGAAAGCTCTTCGGCTGTAATTACATAATCTACAAAATCATCATCAAAGCCTTCGCGGCGTTTAGCAAGACATGGTCCTACGAAAACCGTTACGCATTCAGGATCATCTTTTTTTGCAAGCTCAGCAGTATAATGCATAGGACTTCTTGTTTCGCTTACACAAGGATCAAGATCCGGAACATGAATATGAACTGCACGAACATATGCTGAACAGCAGCTTGTTGTCATAAGCTTGTCACCACGCTTCATTCGTTCTGTAAATTCAGCGGCCTCTCTGTCGGCTGTTATATCCGCACCTGCTGCAACTTCGTAAATTGTTGTAAAGCCAAGCTGTTCAAAGCCGCGTTCAAGCTGTCCTACACTACACTTAAATTGGGAAGCAATTGAAGGCGCATACATTACACTCACTTTACGTCCAGCCATAATGTGCTTAATAACATCAACCAGCTGACTCTTATCCATCATAGCGCCGAACGGACACTCGCTCATACATTTACCGCAGTAAATACACTTGTGAAAATCAATAACTTCGTGGCCGTCTTCACCCTTTGAAATTGCTCCAACCGGACAAGCCGCCTCGCACGGAACTGTAATTTTTATAATTGCGTGATAAGGACAGTTCTGTTCACAAAGTCCGCAGTGTATACATTTTTGTGCATCTATGTGCGCATGGTGAA
>CAMVBP010000212.1 GCA_947165795.1 uncultured Treponema sp. | reverse complement strand
TAATCCTGCCTTTTGACACAATAAACGAATTTGATCACATCGCGAGTGGAACGAATCATTTCCGGGATATATTAAAAATAACATGTCATATCCGGTGTTCAGATGTGATTTTAGTAATCGATAGACTTCACGGCTGTACCTTTTTGATAAGTTCCTTTCGACCGCGTTACCGTAGCCGCGCATCAAAGGAAAACCGACACGATTCATTCCAAGACCATTTTCTAAATAGAAAAGCTTTGCTCCCGGAATACTTATCTTTTTTCCGTTTTTAAACAGCTTTTTAAAATCAGCGGGATTCTTTATCCGCTCTTCACGTTTAAAAAATCCCGTTTTTATCAAGTCTGTTTCCATCCCTAAAAAATTAGTACTTCTTCTTTTCGTCAGAAACTGAAAGCTTTGCGCGACCCTTAGCACGTCTGCGTGCGAGTACCTTGCGTCCGCCCTTTGTTGCCATGCGAGCTCTGAAGCCGAATTTTCTGTTGCGCTTTACTTTGCTTGGTTGATATGTTCTTTTCATGGAACGTACTCCTTATATATATTAATTTAAATTTCTAAAAAGAATTCAAAAATAGTAATAAAATATATCATTTATTCTCGGAATTGGTCAACATACTCTCTCGTATACTGTCAAATTTAGCGAGCAGCTCCGGTGGAAGGCTTGTATTACTTTCTGGTGTACTTTTTTTAGTATTATACTTTTCTAATTCCTTTTCCTGCTTTTCTAAAGAGACTTCCATTTCTTTTCGAGATTGCTTTAAGGCATTTTCATAATTTTCGCTCAAGCTTACTCTTGAACCGGCAACCCTGAAGGCCAGCGACGAAATTTTCATATCTGGAAGATTCATCTTTAAACCGTTTAAAATAAATTTCTGATATGTCTTTAAATATTGAATCCAGCCAGGATGATCTGTTTCAACAAGCAATATGCCATTTTTCAAATCTACAACGCGGGTATTGTCTGCAAGTCGTTCTCCAATAGGAATACGCTGTTCACTGTCTTCTGATTCATGCTTCATAGAATGAACACCTGAGACAACTTTTTTCCAGACACTGCAAATTTCATTGGCGGAAGAAACTCCTATGTTAGCTGCCTGAAGCATCATGTCTGCGGCGGAAAAAATCTGATTATTCATACCATTCACCCTGCTTTATTTTATACACTTTTGTTGTATCGTGCATATATCGTTCATAAGGTTCTCCCGGTAAAAAAGTACAGAAGAGCTGATCATATTCGGGGAGCATTGCTGTTAACTTTGCACGTTTGTCAGGATCAAGCTCCAGAAGAACATCGTCCATTAAGAGAACCGGCCGAAGGCCGGTCGCGCGGGTATAATAAATTGATTGTGCAACCCGCAATAAAAGTGAAATTAAACGACACTGTCCTGTTGATGCAGTCTGTACAAAAAGATGATGATCTTTTACAAAATCTATACGATCGCGATGTGGGCCGGAAAGACTTGTTTCTAAGTTCTTATCTCTATCTCTTTGTGCAAGCAGTAGATTTAAAATATCCTGCGAAGCAGGAAAAATTTTTTGACCATCTGCATCAAGCTCTTTCCACGAAGGATGATAATTAATTGACACTCCCTGTATGCCTGTTATTTCTTCAAAAATTTTTCCAAAAATCTGATTAAACAAAAAAATTGCTTTTTTACGTTTTTCCTGAATTATAAGTCCATACTGAACAAGCTGACTGTCATAAACATCAAGCATATCATACTGATGATTTTTTAAAATCAAATTACGGCTCTTTAAAACTTTTTTATAATTACGAAGATCGTCTATATAAATTGAATCATAAAGTGTAAGCGACTGGTCTATAAAAAATCTTCTGGCTTCTGGTTCGCCGGTAGCAAACCTCATATCATCATGACAAAAAAGAATACATGGAATTGTATTTATAAGTTCTTTTCTGTCATGAATTTTTTTCCCGTTTTTCTCTATTCGTTTTTTGTTGTTTTCAAAAATTACGGAAACACGCTGCATGTCATCTTCGTTTTTTTTGAACATTGAATTTACGCTGAAATTTTTTTCACCTGTTTTTACAATTTGTGCATCAACATGAGTGCGAAAAGAAATTCCGTAGGAAGCATAATAAAGAGATTCAAGAATATTACTTTTACCCTGCCCGTTCTCACCGACAAAATAGACCTCTCTGTTCGAAAGGTCTATTGTATCATTTTTAAGATTCCGGAAATTGTAAAAGGTTTGATAAAGAAACGGCATAAAAAATTATATACTAACGATAATTAGTAAGATGTTTTTCAATACTACGAGTTTTTGCTTTGCAAAAACTCGCAACTAAAAAAATGACTTTGTCATTTTTTTAGTAGTTCATTGGCATAATTACATGGATGTAATCACCGGCCGGTTCACTTCTCATTATAACAGCCTTAGTAATATTTGCATCTCCATCAGTGTCATTAATATTAAAATCAAAAACAACATTTTCTGAATCAATTACTTTAAGAGGTTCTGTTACATATGTAAAGTTCAAAGCCATAGAAATATCTTTGCCATCATAGCGGCATGGAATCTCTTCATCTGCAGTACCAATATCAGATTCCGGAGAAATAAGCTTGAGGACACCAGAAGAAATCTTAAAAATAATTCTGCTTACTTTTTTATCAACCATGATTGTTGTACGTTTAAGAGCAGCATCAAGATCGGCCTTATTTACCATGAATGACATTGTAAGATTTTCTGGAATTACCTTCTGGTAGTTAGGGAACTGACCTTCAATAAGAACAGAAGAAAATTCAAGATTTGAGAATTTAACAAAAATTGATTTTTCTACAACTGCAAGCTGAATGTTTCCTTCATCAGGAGCGTTCTTCAAAATACAGCTTAGAATTTTTGTAGGAATAATTGCAGGCTGGAAATCAGGAATACTTAAACCTGTTTTGTTATCACAAGAAAGGCGGCGACCATCAGTTGCAACCATTGTAAGTGTATCACCATTTTTGATGAGATAAACACCAGTCATAAAATAGCGGTTACGATCATCAGAAACGGCAAAAATAGTTTCCTTAATCATTTCCTTAAAATCTTTAGAAGGAAGTTCAAAGAATGGAACATTTTCACTTGTACCAACTTCAGGGAACTTATCGCTTGCCTGACTCTTAAGCTGGAACTTAACTTTCTTTGCAATAGGCTTAATTGTTACACCAATATCTTCCTGAATGAATTCAATTTCTCCAGAAG
>CAMVBP010000211.1 GCA_947165795.1 uncultured Treponema sp. | reverse complement strand
ACGGTAATAAGATGCAGCTTCAAAGAAATGATTCTGCTTTCTTTCCGTGTCTCCCAGACCTACAAGCGCATAGTTATTGTTATCTTCGATTTTTAAAATTTCTTCAAACTGCTGCTTTGCTTCCGTAGTTTTGTCATCTTTTAATAACTGATAACCTTTCTTAGATAATTCAGAAATTTTGTTTACAGTTTCAATAGGTGTGTTTGTGTTTGCTTCTGCTTCAAATTTTTCCGGTATAAAAAAATCTGTTTCTTGATTCAATCCTTCCATAAATTTTTAACTCCAGTCTTTTTACAATGTGGATTTTTCAAAAGTTAAATAACTTCTGAAACTGGCTCCAATGTTTCAAGCGATTTTTTTTGAAACTCCCTATTCATTTATTAAATTCTCAATTACCTTAGCAATATTCTCATATATAGGTTCAGTACCACGGTTATTATGCGCAAGGTAATAAACCTTCAGAGCTTTCAAGCTTTGGTTTTTTTCCATATAGTAATTTCCGACTCTAGTCAGACCATCAGAATATCCGGTTGTAATGAATATTCGTCGTGCATCTTCAATATTGCCGTTGTTGAACATTGCGTTAGCTTTTCGGTTAAGAATTACTTTCTGTTCGGAAGAAAGACCAGCAACGGGATTATCTGTTACTTTGATAAATCCTTCGGGAATCTGATTTTCTTGAACTGCTTTAGTAAAGTTTTCTTCTAAGCTTTTTCGTTTGTTCATATCTACTACATACCCTTTTAAATATTAACACGGATATGAATAAAAGTCTACAATAGAACGTCCATATATTCTTCTGTCCGATAAAATTAAATTTCCTATTTTTTCGGGCATAAAATGTTCTTCCGGACGATGAACCATTATAGTTCCATCAGGATTCAGAAGTTTATTCTGATCTGCCTGAAGCACAAGCTGCTCATGAAATTTGTAAGGGAAGGGCGGATCAAAAAAAATGTAATCAAATGATCTTTTGCAGCGTTTAATAAAATATTCAACGGGCATAAAATGGCATTTGATTTTTACATTACAGTCCTGCTCCGTAATCGAAACATTCTGTAAAACCGTCTGAACTTTTATTTTATCCTTTTCGCAAAGTTCTACATCAGCTGCTCCTCTGGAAACAGCTTCTATTGCAATTGTTCCTGAACCTGAAAATAAATCGAGCCAGGACTTTCCTGTTAAATCTCCAAGAATAGAAAAAACTGATTCCCTCATTCTGTCCATTGCCGGTCTTATAACTCCGTCCGGACATTTGATGATTCGACCTTTAAGTGTTCCGCCTGTAATTCTCATATATTTTTTCTGCCTTATTGTTTTGCATTATTTAACAGCCAGTACGTTCTGTCATAATTCAAGTTTTTATTTTGTTTTGCGTAATCGTAGGCTGTATAACCTTCAGAAGAACGTAAGGTTGGAATGCTGTTGTGATCGAGTAAAAGCTGAATTAATTTTGTAGAAGTTCCATATAGGCAGGCATACATTAACGGAGTTTTGCCTTCATAGAATGAATTAAGAGGAACAGAAAGTTTCAAAAATTCATTTATTTTAGAAATCTGAACATATTCTGAATCGTGATTATCAGAAAGTAAAAGAGTTAATGATTTAATAACTTCTTTATCTGCACTCTGGTAAAAACTCAAAAGTTTTTTTAATACTTCCGGATTTTTATTAAATGAAGAGGCAATGCTTAATGCAGAAGAATCAAACATGTTTTTAGTTTTTACATCTGCGCCTGCATCAATGAGAAGATTAACGCATTGAATTCCTTCCTGGTAGCGGACTGCATACATTAAAGCCGTCCAGCCGTCCTTGTCTTTTGCATTTATGTCTGCACCGGCTTTTATAAGTCTTGAAACTTTCCAGTCATTTCCTTCCTGAGCGGCTTTCATAAGAAGCGTTCTTCCTGAAAAATCAGTTTCGTCCGGATCTGTAATTTCATCATCAATAACAGTAATCTGTTCGGTAATAACCGGTTCTTCCGGAACCATATAATCCTGAAGATATTCTTTTGAATATCGTTCTATGTCTGCTTTGCTTGCGCTTTCAAGTGCTTTTTGAATTTCCTGCTGAACAGCAAGCTCCTGTTCTTCTATCTGCTTTATTTTTGCAAGATTTTCCTGTTCTTCAATTTCTTTCTGTTTTTGAAGCTCTTCTTCTGCAGAAACTTCCGGGACCTCTGGAATTTCTTCGCTTACCTGAGCAATTGAAGGTTCTGCTACTGCCGTTGTTTCTGCTGAATCAAGAGAATCAGTTTCTATAGGAAGATTATAAGTGATTTTTACGGAACCAAAATAATCATCAATAATTTCCTGGCTTACTTCATTAATCGTATAATTCTTTTTTTCTGCTTTTGCAAGTTTATCTTTTTTTTGTGAAGTATGTACAGATTTAATTACTCGCTTAAATTTAATTTCGGTTTTATCAAAATCCTTTAAGTTATTTATGATGCTTGTATAAATAATAAGCGTAAGATTTTCCGTTACATCAGAAGTAAGTATAAAAGATATTTCTCCTTTAAAAGCCTGCTTTTTTAATGTATTTTCGGAAATAACGCGTTCCTGCTCTGCAGCAACGATATTATAAATAAATGCACCTTTTTTTTCGGGATTTACTTTTTTATCATATAATATTGCAGAAAGAATGCCTGCGTCTTTTGCAACACTTCCATCAAAATAAAAAATAATTTTATCGCCTGATTGAGGCATATCATCTTTTACAAGCTTTGTAAAATTTAATTCAGCCTTAAGGATTCTTTCTTCTTTATTTAATTTGAAGCTTGCTTTTGTTTCCGAATCCGAAAGATCAATTTCGTAGATTCTTGGATGAATGTATTTAGTAACTGTTGTGTCTTTATCGCTTTTTGCAGATAAGGACTGCGCGAAAAATATAAGTACAAATAAAATTAAATTTACTCTTTTTTTATTCATCATAATTATATAGTATAATTGACTTTTTTATGAATTTCTACTAAATTTTACGTTATCCTTGGAAATCCTTAGGGGATTTTCCTTTGTCCATAAGGAGGAATGATTTTTCTTTGCAGGGCTTTTTTTCTGCAGTAAACGAAAAATCATTTTACAGTTGAATATCGTTGATAGGAGATTGTATTACATTTCCTCCTAAATTTGCCGTCTTTTAACGGCTGAATCAGGAGATACTTATGAAAAAGTATGAACTTATGACTATTTATCCACTCGATGATGA
>CAMVBP010000210.1 GCA_947165795.1 uncultured Treponema sp. | reverse complement strand
AAGCACAGACAAATAAATATGTTGAAGTAGTAAAGAAATATGCCGACGAAGAGCATAGCGAAGTTGTTGTGATTTGCGGTAAGTTCGAAGCAGACCTTGCTGAAATTACAGACCCTGCAGACCGCAAAGACTTTATGGATTCAGTTGGTCTTAAGGAAAGCGGACTTGCAACTTTGGCACGCAAAACTTACCACCTGATGGGACTCCGCACCTTCTTTACAGGCGGACCAGATGAGTGTCGTGCCTGGACAATTCACGCAGGCGACAAAGCTCCTCGCGCAGCCGGCGTAATCCACACTGACTTTGAAAAAGGCTTTATCAAGGCCGAAGCTTATACAATTGACGATCTTCGCCAGTACAAAGACGAAGCTGCAATCAAGGCTGCCGGAAAATACCGCCAGGAAGGAAAAGAATACGTTGTTCAGGACGGCGACGTTCTCTTCTTTAAGTTCAACGTGTAATTACTTTGCTGGTTGAGCTTGTTGAAACCAGTTTTCTACTCGCACACTTGTTGAATTGCTTCAAAATGCTTAGTGTTGCGGGTTACAAGAACCATGTGATTTGCAAGGGCTATAGAGGCGATAAGGCTGTCTGTTTTTTGTGTAGGTTTTCCGATTTTGTCCAGTTGGGCGCGGATTTCTGCATGAATGCGGGCAGCCTTTTCTGTATAATTTTTTACAGGAAAATTTTCCTGCACATCTTCAAGTACAAATTTTTCAAGATACTTTTTGTTTAATCCTTCAGGTAAGTGATAAACTCCAAACAATAATTCTTCCCAAACCGGTACACAAATAGCGCAGTCAGATGAATGTTCTGCATATAGCTATATAAAACAAGTTTAAATAGCTATATAGAATAGATTGCATGAAATTACACTACAAACGTATGGATAAAAATTTGAAAAAATCAGCGGAATTGAAAAGATTTTTAGAAAATTTAAGAACTCAAAAAACTATATTCTTATTCATAAAAGGAAAATTGAATTTATTTGAAATGAATTTGATTTGCAATTTTATGAACTGTTGAAAATCAGTATAGGAGATTCTTATGGAAAATTCAATTGTTAAAAATTTTGAAGAAACGCATCAGAAGGTTATTGAGCTTTTGGATGATTATGTTAGCGGAGGCTACATTGAAACGCTTGCAAAACTTTTAATTTACATGGGGAAAAATCAGGCGGAAGAAACTCTTGCAAAAATGCCTGAACCGTTTGGAAAACTGTTAGGTGAGGCTTATAAAAATTTTTCTGATAAAAAAATCACTGATCCCGAAATTATTGCTGCGGCGATGAGAATTCTAAAAGATAAAGATTTTTATGGTAAGCCGTTGTGCGAATCAGTTTCTGAAAATCTGTCTTCGAGCGAAAAGGATGAATTACTTTCTTCAACAAATGAACTTTTTGAACGCGATCCTCTTATTGCCTTGAGCGTTGAAAAACATTTGGTTTGCTTTGATGTTCTGGTCGATATTGATGACCGTGCAATTCAAAAGCTTTTGCGCGAGCTTGATAACGAAACTCTTGCGAAAGCATTAATAGATTCTTCGGATGTAATTCAGGAAAAGATTTTCAGGAACATGTCAAAACGTGCCGCTTGTCTGCTTAAAGAAGATATTGAATTTATGGGACCGGTAAGAAAGTCAGATGTTAATGCGGCAAGAGATGAAGTTATAAAAAAAATCATAAGTCTTGTAAAAGAAGGTGAAATTGTACTTGTCAGTTATTGGACGTAATTTTTTGAGAGGTAAATAATGATTACAGAAGATTTATTATACAGAAAATTTCAATCCGCAGAATTTGTTCCTTTTGATGAAGAATCAAAAATTATGCCTGTGCGCTTAAAAAATGAATTTGTAAAACAGGATGAATTTTTTGATTTTGAAAAAAAAGAATGGAAGGCGCTTTCGTCAGCACTTTTAAAAAACGAATGCGGTTATTCTGAAGAATTTGTTGAGTATCCTTTTTTGCCTGAGCAATATTTTGATGAATCTGAAAATGATGCTGTTTATGATTTTTGCGATGATGATGATTTGTCAGAAAAAGAAATGGCGCAGTTTCTTAAATACAGAAATTATTGTAAACGCATGAAATTTAATTGCAGGAATTTTTGTGATTATAGGGGAATTGAAAAAGATTTAGTTAAGGCAAAAATTGAAAGCGATAAAGAAAATCTTATTTTAAAAATCACTCTTACAAAATTTTTGCGTGATGAATTTTCCGGTCCGACTGCTGAAGCAGAAATTCCGTGTCTGGAAGAAAACACTCTTTTATTTAACATGAAAACTGGAAATGTGGAATTCAGTATTTTTCCGGAAATGCGTTCAGATGACATGCAGTATTACTGTTCATATTTTAACAAAACACTTCCGTATGAGGTGATTGAAAAATCTTATGAAAGACTTCTTGAACTTGCAGAAATTTTTACAGGCGTTTCATTTAACAGCGCGCGTGAAAAAATAAAATCAAAGCGCGTAGACTTTTATCAGTTTTATAAAATCACAAAGCTTCCGTTCTGCATGGATTTGTATGACATTATCAACGATGCGGAAATTTTAATAAGAAAAGTTCATTTTCATTACAGGCGAAACGATTCAAAAATTTTCAATCACTTTTGTAAAAAGTACAGAATAAAAAATACACGGATGCTTCGAAAAATTTTCATGGAACGACCGAAAGTTCTAATCACATTTTTGCGTCTTAAGGATTCCGGCTTTTGTGATCTGAATCTTTATAACCGCGTAATTTGGTGCAAAGAAAATTCAGAAAAAATTGATAACGTGAATGCAAAGAGTCTTGCTTTTTTTTCCCGATACAGCATTAAAAAGCGCGGCCAAAATTCAACACTGAACATACTTTTAAAAGACACCGGTGATTTTATGAATTTTTATGACGGTCTAAAAATGTTTGAAAAATATTTTAAGCATATTCCAGCTTCCCTTAAAAAAGACATTTTGACCGACGGCTTTACGGAATTTAATCACAATGCGCTTTCTACTCTTGCGTTTCGTTATGAAAATAAAAATATCACTTTTTCGTATAGCGATGAACAGAAAGCATTGGAAGATGAAATTGACGGATATTGTTTTTGTCTTCCAAAAAATTCTTATGAGCTTTGCGAAATCGGAAATGCGCTTCATAACTGTGTGGCAAGCTATTCGGAGCGTGTGATAAATAAGGAGTGCACAATTGTATGCGCGACAAAAGACGGTGAATATAAAATATGCATTGAGGTGC
>CAMVBP010000209.1 GCA_947165795.1 uncultured Treponema sp. | reverse complement strand
CGACTTTAATGTTAATCGCATCCTGTGTAGGAATTGAATCTTTTGAGACGAAATCAACCTGAATGTTTTCGAGTGTCATGTAATCGATTCTCTGTAAGAATGGAATTACAAAAATAGCCTTTCCTGTTACAGTTTTTGAACCAAAAGGACCAACTCTAATGCCGATTCTGTTTTTAGGAACTTTCTTATAAGAAATAAAGAAAAATAAAAACAGAAAAACAGCAACTGAAATAATTAAAATAGATAAAGTAGTCATACGGGTTGACCTCCTTTAATAATACTTTTTTTCTGCATACGCAGCCTTTTAAAGTATAAAAATTTTTTTTGTAAAGGGCAAGAAAAAAAACTATTCCCAAAAAAACTTTTAGGGACTATTATTATAATATATGTTTTCTAAGGCGTATTTTAAAAAGAAGTTTTCGCGTTTTGGACAGATGTTTTATCTGACGCTTTCGAATTTTACTAAAAATGCGCTTTGGGAAAGTGCATCGTCCTGTGCGTTCGGTTTTATTTTTTCTTTTATTCCGTTTTCTTTAATTATTTACGCCGTTTTAATCGGGATTCTTCGCGTTTATCCAAATATTTATAACTTCATAATTACCTTTACGCAGGAAATTGAAGCCTTTGTAAATATCCAGCCGTTCCTGGATAAAATGATAAATACAAAATCTCTTAACGGATTCAATATCTTTCTTGCTTTCTGGGTAGTCTGGATGGCACGAAAGCTTTTTAATTCCATTATAAGTTCCATGAACAAGATTTTCCGTTCTGCTTCAAAACGAAAATCATGGTTTAATCAACTGCTGATTTTTATTTCCGAATTTGCCATGACTCTTGTAATAATTGCAATTGTTATTATGGCATTTGTTTTCAGCAGGATTTTAGCTTTACCATTTTTCCAGACATTTTTTTCTAAGTTTCCGTTTTTGTTTTCTCCTGGTTCACACGGTTTGGCAACCCTTATGATTTATTTTATTCTGTTCATTGCAGGCACAATTGCGTATCGTGTAATACCTGGAACAAAGCCTATGCGCCGCCGCTGCTTATTTTATTCAGCGCTTAATGCAATCAGCTTTTTTATAGTTTCTTTCTTTTTAAATAAATTTATGAATGTTACAAATTACAATACAGTTTATGGAACAATCAGTTCTATTGTTCTTTTGATGATGAAGGTTTATTTATTTTTTATTTTATTTTTGTTTTATGCACAGATGCTTTATGTTTCGCAGTTTTTTGAAACCCTGCTTCGTTCAGAAATTTATTTGCTTCCAAATTTTCAGAGTGCGGGCGGAATTAAAGATTATTTAAGAAGATTTCTTTTTATTAATCCTTCACAAATTCAGACTCCGCAAAATACAGTTTTTGTAAATAGAGGTCAGGTTCTGTATGAAAAGGAAGAAAAGGCAAAAACTGTTTATTTTATAAAATCAGGATTTATAGTCGAAGAAAATTCTGATGGAAGTCAGGAAATATCTAAAGGTTCATTCCTTGGTGATGTGCAGTGCATTTTGAATGAAGCTTATGGCTCAAAGGCGACTGCATCTACCGATTGCGAATTAATCAGATTTAATGATGAAGAATTCAAAAAGATTATAGAAAAGAATCATCATGCTGCAAAAAAAGCAATTGGCAAAATCTTGATATATAAAGATAAAAGTATATAATTTTTTTATGGCTCAGGTTGCAAAACAGATACAAACTCAAAAGCAAATTCAAAAAATTTCTCAAAGGCAGATTTATGCACTGTCTTTGCTTTCTATGAGTAGTACAGATTTGAGCCAGGAAATATACCGTGCTGCGGCCGAAAATCCTGCTCTGGAAATTGTTTATGATCCGCGGCTTAATTCCGAAAATTATTCGTCAAAATATGGAAGCAGCGAAGATTCTGCAAATTATCTTAAGGCTCTGGAAAATATCAGCGACAAGGAAGAAACTCTTCAGGCTCATCTTTTGCATCAGTTAAATTCCATGAATCTTTCTCAGGACGAAATGGAGCTTTCAAAAAAACTCATTTATAATCTGGATAAAAATGGATTTTACGGTTCTTCAATTTCTCCGGGAACTTTTTTAGATAAAACAAGGCCGGCTCAGAATTCAAAAATGCTTGAAGAATGTATTAAACGGATTCAGCAGATGGATCCTGTAGGTACCTGCTGTAAAACGCCGGAAGAAAGTCTTTTGGTTCAGGCTCAAATTTCTAAAAAGGCAACGCCGCTTTCTCTTTTTATTCTTGATGGTCATATTGATTTTATAAATCCGCCCGAGATTTTAAAAATTCAAAAGAAGCTGATTGCTTATAGGAACGACTGGGCAAAAAAAAGCTTTGCAAAAAAAATTATTTTAAATGACCTTGAACTTTCAGAAAAAGAAATTAAAGAAGCGCTTGATTTTATTCTTACGCTGAATCCTCATCCTGCAATGGGTTATCAGAGCGATGAAAATTATTCAATAGAAAATCCGGATGTTGTCCTTACTATAGAAAAAAAATCCGGAAGTATCTTAAATGATGATTTTTCTGCAGGTCTTGTTGCCGGAGATGAAAAATTTCATTTTCAGGTAAAATATGCTTCGGGTGATTTGCCGCAGTTAAGAATTTCCGAAAGCTTTAAAATAGATAAAGAAAATGTAATTCGCGCGCAGAATTTTATTAAATGCCTTTTGTTCAGGGAATCTACGATTGTCCTGCAGGGCTGTGCAATTGTAAAAGAGCAGAAAGCATTTTTCCTGAAAGGTCCGGAACATTTAAAGGCTTTAACAAGGCGGAAAATTGCGGCATTAATTGGTGTAAACGAATCGACTGTTTCTAGAACAGCCGCAAGAAAAAACAGTAAATATTTTCAGACGGAATTCGGGCTTCTTCCTGCAAGTTATTTTTTTCCTTCGGGAATAAAGTCTGTTAATGGAAATCATAAAATTTCTTCCGAAAAAGTAAAAATTAAGATGCAGAAAATTCTTGAAGAGCCGGGAAATGAAAATTTATCTGACTCAAAACTTTGTGAACTGCTGAATAAAAAAGGTGCAAAAATTTCGCGAAGAACAGTTTCGAAATATAGAAATCAGCTTGGAATAAAAAATTCGTATAAAAGAAAGTAGCGGTTTTGTGGCGGGGAAGGCGTACTGCGGTCGCAAAAGCCTTTTGCGGCGCGGAGAATGCCAGTATCGTGTAAAAAAATAAGCGGCCTGAAAATTGAAGTGCACCCCTAAAGTTGGACAAATAAAGTTCACTTTAGGAGGTGCATTTT
>CAMVBP010000208.1 GCA_947165795.1 uncultured Treponema sp. | reverse complement strand
AAGATCTTCATAAAAATCTTCAGACTGAGAATCTTTTGTAAAAAGAGACTTTAATTTTTCTCCAAAACTTTTCTTCATATTTTATTCCTTAAAAAAATTATTTTTCCATAACGGCTTTTTGCGGCAGAACAGAATTTGCAGCTAACAAATAACGGAACAGTTCATATCCCCAAAAAACTGCGCAGCCTATGTTAATTCCCTGGCAGATTTTAAGGGTATTCTGAGCCCTAACTGCCGTAGAATATTCAACTACGCCCTTATTATATAATTTTACCTGATTTAAATAATTTCCATAATTATAAAAGGTTGGAATAAGAGAAAGAATAAAAAGACTGTAGCTTGCATACATAATCTTTCGTCTTGTATCTATATACTCATCCCTGTCAAATATTTTCGGATTGATTGTTACGCTGCTTCCATTATACGTAAGCTTTTCCGGAATATAGAAAAACGCAGAAGCGCCATCGCTATTTACAAATTGTCCTAAAATATTTTTACCGTTAATCGTAATGTTTCCTGTTACAGAAGAAGAAAGTTCTTCATTAAAAATTTCAATTCCGTTAAGAAGGAAGCGTCCTTCGTTTCCTTTCTTTGTAGAAATTTTTAAAAAGTTTTCTTCCAGATCCTCCAAAGTAAACTCGGCATCGTACAAGGTGTTACCTTCAAAAAAATATGTAGTAGAAAGTGTTTTATATTTTTCTGAAGAAACAAGAATTGTATGCACTCCCGAATCCAAAGTAACCGGAGATTTATAATCTACAATTATATCATCTATAAAAACAGTAATGTCATCTAACTTTGCCGGTTCAGCTTCCACAGTTTCTGCAATCTCTCCTTCAAGCTGTTCAGTCTGCAGCGTCTTTTGAGGCGGAGTGATTTTTACATTCAAAAGAAGAGGAATTGAATTTGTAAGGAAAGGAATTATTTTCTGAGCCGCAGAAGCAACAACACTTTCATAGTCAGAAATTAATCCGACTTCTACGAGCTCGCCTATAACTTTTCCGGATGGATATGAATAAACCTTTATCGAAACCGAGAAGAAATCATTTAAAACGGAAATTTCGCCGGAAATGAGCGCATTAATATTTTCTGAATATGCACGTCTTGCAAAAGCGGCCGATGAAGGATCTGTATAATCAGAAGAATACAGCGAAGAAGGATCTTCCCTGTAAAAAACAATATTCTCCGAAGAATACAATGCATCTTTTTTTATAAAAAAGTGTGAAATAAGATTAAGCCATTTTTCGCCTTCCGTAAGGTCAGAAGAATTTTTATACATGGCTTCTTCAATTTCAATCTGTGATTTTTCTATAAGCTCCTGCTTTTCAATTAACGCCGCATTTATCTTATCGTGAATTTCCTTTATCTTTTTATCTTCTTCGCGAATTTTTGATTTAAGCTGTCCTTCCGTAAAATTTCCTAAAACAAGTGAATCGCGTTTTTTAATTTCGGCAGAAAGCTGAAGGGCAAGACTGATTAACTGTTCATTTACTTCCTGTATTTTTCTTTCATAGACTTCATCTATTTTTATATTTCGTTCCAGTAAATGTCCGATTCTTGAAAGAATTGCAGCCGGCAGTTCTGAAGACATTGATTCTATAACGGAATCCGCAGACTGTCCTTTTGCTATGTTAAATTTTACTGCACCGACAGTCCATTTTCCGTCATCTTGAGAAAAGCATTTTAAATTTACAGATAAAAGCAATAAAAATACAAATATGGTTTTTATATTTTTATTGTGTAAATTAAGCCTCGTCGTCATCATCTCCCGAAGAATCCATAGGAAGGCCTTTCCATTTTGCAACCAGATAGGCATTCATAAATTCATCCAGGTCGCCATCCATAACTCCCTGAATATTTCCAACAGAAAATTTTGTTCTATGATCTTTTACCATTGTGTATGGCTGGAAAACATAAGAACGAATTTGACTTCCAAAAGAAATGTCCTTTTTTTCAGCGGCAAATTTTGAATTTTCTTTTTCTTTCTGTTCCCTGTAATATTCATAAAGCCGGGCCTTAAGCATGTTCATACAAGTCTGGCGGTTCATTAACTGGCTTCGCTCTGTCTGGCATGCAACTACAATTCCTGTCGGAATATGAGTGAATCGTACGGCCGAATCTGTTTTATTTACATGCTGTCCGCCTTTTCCGCCGGCGCGATAAGTATCTACACGCAAATCTTCTGGCTTAACTTCAACTTCAATTGTATCGTCAAGAACAGGATATACATAAACAGAAGCAAAACTTGTGTGACGGCGGGCATTTGCATCGAACGGAGAAATGCGAACAAGACGGTGAATTCCACCTTCGCCTTTTAAATAGCCGTAAACGAAATCGCCGCTTATCTGAACCGTAATAGATTTTAAACCGCCTTCTGCTTCAAGCTCATCAACAACTTCTGTTTTATAACCGTGACGTTCTGCCCAGCGCAAATACATTCTGCTGAGCATAAAGGCCCAGTCACAGGCTTCTGTTCCGCCTGCTCCAGCATGAACGGTAAGAAAGGCATCGTTCTGATCAACTTCGTCGCTCAAAAGATTTAATATATTAAGTTTTTCGAATTCTTCTTTTGCAGAATCATACATTGTGCGTACTTCGTTTTCATCATCTGCAGATCCTGATTCTTCTGCAAGTTCAAACATTGCTTCAAGGTCATCTACATTTGCAATTAAGGCACGCCATGGTTCTACACGTTTTTTTAATTTTCTTATCTGAGACATCACTTTTTCTGCAGCTTCATGATCATCCCAGAATCCGGGGCTTTCGGTTAATTTTTCTTTTTCTGCAATTGATTTATCTATTGTGGCAGAGTCAAAGACGCCCCCAAACATTCATAATATCTTCACGTAACTGTTCTATAGGTTGTTTTATTTCTTCTAACATATCACATAGAATATCAGTAAACTTGATTTTCTGCAATTCTAACTATATTATTATTTTATGAAGAAAATATTTTCGTTAACTTTATCATTTGTATTATTTTTCAGTGCATATTCACAAAGTCTGATTGTTCAGGATATTCAGGCTTTTGGCGGAAAAGGAAATAAAATTTCTGTTCAATGGGAAAATCCAAAAGATCCGCAAAACCAGATTACAGGATATAAAATTTACCGAACCCGCAGCCAAATTACCTCATATGCTCAGATACAGAACCTGCAGCCTGTTGATGAAGTTTCCAGCGAAACAACAGGCTATGCCGACACTGTAAATGATTTTAATGAATATTTTTATACTGTAATTACAGTTACTT
>CAMVBP010000207.1 GCA_947165795.1 uncultured Treponema sp. | reverse complement strand
TGCAGAATGTCAGGCTCTGCTTAAAAAGGCAGAAGATAATACTGCTTTTTATGAAACAGATTTTAAGGGCAGTTATACTGTAGTTCAGAATAAGCCTGGAGAAGGTCAGAATCTTACAGAGGCTGTTATGTATCGCCGCGATAAAACCGGTTCCTGGACAATTCTTGTAACTGGTCCTGCAAAAGAAAAGGGAAAAGGTTACCTTCAGTTTGATAATAATATCTGGTTTTATGATCCTGCAGATAATCGTTTTACTTTTACAAGTGCAAAAGATAAATTCCAGAATACAAATGCAAATACTTCAGACTTTACTCCTCAGCGTTATTATACTGATTATAAAATTGATTCAACTGAAGAAGTTTTACTTGGAAAGCTTTCTTGCGTATTATTTACATTAAGCTCAAAAACTATGGATGCAGATTATCCTATGATTAAACTGTGGGTTACAAAGGATGATGGTCTTGTAAGAATGAAGGAAGACTACAGTTTAAGTGGACAGAAGCTTCGTACTACAGCAATTCCTTCTTACCAGTCTGTAAATTCTGGAAGCAGAAAATATTCTATTCCGGTTTCTATGCTGATTCAGGATAATCTGCGTGGAAAAAAGATTGGAAATAAGGTACAATATGAAAAAACTCAAGTAACAATCACAAATCCTGATTTTTCAAAAGTAAAGGATGTTGTGTATACAAAACCTTATCTTGAGATGATGAGCGTTAAATGAAATTAAATAAAAAAAGGTGTATCTTTCTTTCTGCATTTTTGCACAAAATGCAGACGATAACTCTATAAAAGCTTCTTCTGAGGAAGAAGCTTTTGGTTTTGAATCGGAAGAGGATAATTCAGAAAGCATACATGAACATGCTTCAATTATTGATGATTTTGGTGCGGAAGTCTTTGAGTCCGAAGCAGAAGATCCTTCCGACGATGATGATTTAGCTTATCTGGCAAATCTTTTTAATGAATCAGAAGATGTTGAAGAAGCTGTTACTTCCGAAGGCGATGGACAGAATGGCAAAATTACAGATTCTGATTTGTTCAAGTCCCTTACATTAACAGGTTCGCTTAATGCAGATTTTGGCGGCTTTGTAAATTATGATTTTGATCAGGATGATTGGGACGGTGGAGGAGTTTTCTTAATTTCCAATACACTTTATCTTTCTGCACGCGCCAGCAAGGATTTAAGTATTAATGGTAGTTTTACAACTTCACTTTCCAATAAATTTGCAATTGAATTAAACACTTTATATTTTGATTATTTAATTAAAGATTTAATTTTCGTTACTGCAGGAAAAAGAAGTTTTTCCTGGGGTTATCCTATATTGTTTAATAACGGCGACTTATTCGGATCAGGAACTAATACATACGGTCTTCCTTATGTAGGTCCTTCTTATACAAATGTTCTGGAAATTACAAATAACCATGCCGTTTTCCAGCTTAAAATTCCATGGACAAGCGGAACCTATACTGCAATGGCCATGTATGATTTTGATAAGCTTACCGGAAATGTTTCCTGGAAGTATATGTCTTATGCTACCTCGCTCGAGTTTACGATATTTAATCAGGCAATAAATATTTTTGCCCGAACTTATGCGTATGAAGAAACAAAGAAGGAAGCCGAAACTGTAGAAAAGCCTGCAGTTATTGGTAATACAGCATCTTCTTCACAGGAAGGAGCCGGAACCGAAATTGAACAAATAGAAGAAGTTGAAACCGAAACTGAAAAAAAAGAACGTGAATTAAAAGATGCAAGATTTGGTTACTGGATGCACCCGATTATCGGTCTTGAAACAAAGCGTACTATTTTTGGTATTGACTTTTATGGTCAGGGACAGTTCCGTTTACAGGACTTTAGTACTGTTGATGAAGGAAATATTGACTATATTATTGGAACCGGCGGATTTTATAAGCTTATAGATTCTTTTGATCCAAATATAGGAATTGCAGCAGAATATCAGTATGTTTTTGATCCGAACATGCACAAGGAATCAGAAATTCATAATCATAAGATTGCTGTAGAATTTGGATTAAGACGAATGGGCCGCGATAAAAACTTAAAGTTTGGATTAGACTGGGGACATAATTTTTCAACCAATAACGGACTTGTAGCCGGAGCCTTTTATATTTCAAATATTTTCAGACACGGTCAGTGGAAGAATATTATCGGTATGAGTTACGATAAGGATTTTACAAACCGCAAGATAATGTTCGGTTCTATTATTTCTATTAATATGAATTATTAATTTTTTATGCAAAAGTCTGAGTAGCATTATATATTTTTAGATTTGAGCAGATTTTTGCAAAACAAAAATGCGTAAAATAAGCAATGTGTTTACGACATTGTTTATTTATGCCTGGTCAACAATTCCATCGTGAATCTTAATTACATGATTAGACATTGAAACAATTTTTGCATCATGTGTAGAAAAGATGAATGTTGTTTTAAATTCTTTGTTAAGCTTCTGCATTAATTCAAGAATCTGGTCTCCGTTTTTAGAGTCCAGATTTGCAGTAGGTTCATCTGCAAGAATTATAGGACATTTTGTTACGAGTGCGCGTGCAATTGCAACTCTCTGTCGCTGTCCGCCGCTTAATTCACTTGGTTTATGTTTTTTCCATTCTGTAAGGCCAACAGTTTCTATTAAAAAGTTAACCCATTCAGTCTGTTCTTTTGAAGACATTTTTTCTACAGCCGGAGAAGTTCCAAGGTGCAGCGGAAGTTCAATATTTTCGTATACATTTAAAACAGGAACCAGGTTGAATGTCTGGAAAATAAATCCCAAAAATCCACGGCGTAAATCAGTAAGTTTTGAATCGATTGAAAGCGGAATGTGATCCTGTTTTTTAAGGTCAATGTTTTTGTAAATGTCAATTCCGTTGAGAATTACAGAACCGCTTGATGGAAGATCTGTAAGACCTATAATATTCAGAAGTGTAGATTTTCCTGAACCAGAAGGTCCTGAAATTGCGCAGAAATCACCTTCGTTAATTTTGAATGAAGCGTTGTTTACTGCCTTTACCTGAACAGTATCCATCTGATAGATTTTTGAAACGTTTTGTAATTCAACCAAAGCCATAATTTCATTATATAAGAAAACATATTTTTAGTAAATAAATCTCAAATGTCTAAAAATTTATTTTCATGCATCAAAACGCCCACGTGCCGGCGGCTTTGTAAACGAAGATGAACAAATCCTCGTGCGGGGGTCGTTTTGATGTGTACAGTTTTTTTCTTCTAAAATATGTTTTCTTATGTATTTTCTACAAAAGTGGCTTCATCGCAGTCATAGTCGGTGGCTTGCGCCACCTTAGCGAGTTTTGCTTCGCAAAACTCGTAGTATTGACT
>CAMVBP010000206.1 GCA_947165795.1 uncultured Treponema sp. | reverse complement strand
AATGGCAGACCGAGCTGTTGGTTCTAGACAATATAAAAAGCGACTGGAAAATGGAAGCGCAGTAAATCAGCTGTTTTCAGGCGCCGTAAAAGAAATTTACGGAAACGGAAGCTTTTATAATATTTATGAAACAAAAAATGATATTCTTACAAAAACAGATTACACAAAAATTCTCGAAGCGTACCCGGCCTTACTTGATTCAAAAAGATACAGCATAATTTTGTGCGGAAATTTTTCTGAGCAGATAAGCAAAGAGCTTAATAAAACGCTCGGACAAATTCCTGCAGGAATTCACCCTTCAAAAACTGAAGAAAATTTTGAATGTAAAATTCCTTCCGGCAAAACTATAAACATGAAAATTGAACATACGTTCCTAACAGACATTCCGGCAGAAGAAGCAGGCCCAATGCCAGCCGTTTTAATACCGACAACAGAATTTCTTGATCCTGTAATTTACATTCAAAAAGCGCCTGAAGAGGGAACAAAAGAAGCCGGAATTTACAGCGCAATGGCAGAATTCATCTGTAAGGAATTTAATGAAGCCGCAGTGGAAAATAAAAAAATCCAGGAGGCCACAGCCTCAGCCGACCTTCCCGAAAATAAAATGCCGTTCTGCCGAATCACAATTCAAAATGTTGCACACACAAAAGAAGCCGACAGCGCCTATAAAACCACCGTTAAAAAAATCAAAGCAGAGCTTGAAAACGGTTCAACAAGTTCAAAGACAATTCAAAAAATAAAAGACACCTGGACCGAATACAGAATGCAGGGAACTTCGGAAAATGCAGGAACTGCCCGACTGATGGAACAGAGCCTGAGAAAAACTTCTGAATTACAAAAAAATGAAAACGCCGTAGAAACCGCAGGATATTATTTAAAGGAATATAATTACATTCAAACCGCAACCGCAGAAGACTTTTTAAACATTTTGCAGTACTTCCCGGAAACACCATCTTATAGAATTTATTCGTCAGATTCAAAAAAATAATGGCGGTGCCTGACTTCGTCAGGCCGGCAGTTCCGCGCTTCGCTAACGCTCAAAGTCCTCGCTTCGCTCCGGTCTTCGCCTTACGGCGGCGCTCCATTGCCTACCGCAAAAAAATTACCAGCTGTAATATTCAACATCAATTCCAACGACTTTTCCAGAATTATCATAAATAAAAAATATATAATACTGAGGTGTTTGCCACGAAACTTTAGGAAGATCTATAACATACAGCAAAACATGATTTTGACTATTCTTTTGTATTTTCTTTGGAATACCAGAAGTTTTTTTGTAAAGCATAAATGAATTATAATGAAAATCATCGCCTGTCATTGAAGGCTGATAATTAAAGAAAGCTTTTACCTTATCAATCGAATCACCAACTTTTAAGCCGCATTTCAATTCAACATTTTTACTTGTTAATAAAAATTCTGCTATTTCAGAATCCCATATTTTTAACACAAAGTCCTTATAAAAATAATCAATATTTTCAGGTTCATTCTTACCTGGATTTTCCAGAAAAGTTTTTTTTGCTTTTCCTATTTTATTAAAAACATCCTCCTGTGAATCACATAAAGAAAATTCATTTCCTTTATACACAAAAGAAAAATCCTGACTGTCATAAGAAAAAGCATTAAAACTTAATAATCCAAAAATAAAACAAATTAAAAATTTTCTCATCTTCAAGCCGAATAAAATTATATCCACATTATAAAGCCGGAATAATTAAAAAACGCAATAAAAATAAAATTCTACTTTTCATAATATTCCTTATTTTTATAATGGAGCCTTCTTTATATTGTATTATAGATTCTTTTTTTTACAAATGAATTTTGATGGGTTTTATTTGACTCAAAAAAAAAAAGACTTTCGATTTCTCGAAAGTCTTTTCGCGGCTCCTGCTGGGCTTGAACCAGCGACACATGGATTAACAGTCCATTGCTCTACCGACTGAGCTAAGGAACCATTCGTTTGTTCAAACGTGAATATTATCATATTGATTTTTTCAGTTTATGTCAATACTATAAATTTAATTTTTATGGAAAATGATAACTTACTAAAGGACAAAGCTTCCCTGCGAAAAATAATCAGGCAGGCTCTAAAAGACAACGCATCTAAAATGCAGGCCGAATCAGAAATTATCTGCAAAAAAATACTGGCATCGGACGAATACAAAACTGCAGATGTAATTTTGTCTTACATGCCGCTCCCGCAGGAAACAGATATTTTTCCAGTTACAAAGCAGGCCTTTGCGGATGGTAAAAAAGTTTTTATTCCACGCGTTTACCCAAACGAAAAATCACCGGTTATAAAATTTCATGAATTTTCAAATTCTTCAATAAACGAAAACGGCAGCTTTGGAATAAAAGAACCTTCAGAAGCTTCTCCGGAATTTTCATTTTCTTCAACAAATGGAAAAATCCTGATTCTTGTTCCGGGAGTTGCATTTACAAAAGACGGAAAACGCCTTGGCCATGGAAAAGCCTACTACGATTGTTTTCTGGCAAAATTACCCGCAGACAAAAAAATCATAAAAGCCGGAGTTTGCTTTAGCTTTCAAATTACAGAAAAAATCCCGTATGAAAAACATGATATTTTAATGGATTTGGTTTTCAGCGTTTAAGTAATCTTATTTTACGCAAAAAAAATGCGATGATTTTACAACCATCGCATTTCATTTTTCACGCTTTGTTTAATTCATTCTTTATTTCTGAAGAATAAATTCTACACGGCGGTTCTTCCAGTTATTGTCCTTATCTTTTGGATCAACAACAGGCTGTTTTCCGCCCATACCTTCTGTTGTAAGAGCAGAAGCACTTACACCGCGTTTTATAAGGTAATTCTTAATTGCTTCGGCACGTTCCTTAGAAAGTGGAGTAGAAGCCTTACCCCAAACGTTCATATTATCAATTAACTCTTCATCCGGATCATCTGTAAGACGATTAGCGTGTCCGGTAATTGTAACTTTATAATCCTTGAACTTCTTAAGAATATCTGCAATACGATTCAAGATCTGAATATTCTTTGCAGTCTGTTCTGCAGAAAGCTTTGCGTTTGCATTCTGGAAGTTTGCTGCATCAGATTCAAAGATGATAGAAGGAACAGCCATCTTAAGAACGTTTCCGTCGCGGATTACAAGAACATCAACAGGAATTACGCCTTCTACAGAGTTTGTCATTCCAAGAGTATCTGTTACTGTAAATACATACGGATAATCCATAGCCGACTGAACGCGTTCTGCATTTCCATTTGCATCCTTCTGAACATTACTCAAACCATCCCAAACAATTCTTTCTGTAATCTGAGTCTTTCCAGAAGTCTTCCAGAAATCCTTACCCTTAGGATCTTTGATTACGAAAGACCAGTTCT
>CAMVBP010000205.1 GCA_947165795.1 uncultured Treponema sp. | reverse complement strand
GTAAGGTTGCCTTCCTCGCAGATGATATGCTTGGAACCGGTGGAACATTACTTAAAGCCATGGAATTCTTAAAAGAGCAGGGTGCTACAAAAGTTATCTGTGCAATTTCTCTTCCATTCTTTACAGGAGATGCCGTAAAGAACTTTGATGAAGCTTATGAGAAGGGACTGTTCTACAGAATTATCGGTACTAATGCAGTTTATCAGGAAGAGCTTTTAAAGCGCGAATGGTACATCAGTACAGATGTAAGTGGTCTTTTTGCAAATGTAATTACCCGTATTCATTATAATCAGTCGTTGAGCGAATTGCTCGACAACCGAAGTATTATTGAAAAGGTTGTTAAACAGACTGTGAATAATGACTAACGCTGTACTTTGTGCTGATATTGGAACGACTTCACTTAAAGCGGGGCTTATAACCGAAGAAGGTGAAGTCGTTTCTGTTGCTTCTGCAAAAATTCTCGTAAAAGAAGAAGAAAAAAGTTTTATAGCTGAAAAATGGATGGCTGCATTTAATTGTGCAGTCAAAAAAGTTTTTGCAGGAATTTCTTCTGCTGAATCCGGCAATAACTGTAAAAAAATTAATATCTGTGCATTAAGCATTTCCGGTAACGGTCCAACAGTTGTTTCTCAGAACGGCCGTACTGAACTCTGGAACGAAGATTATTCACAGGGCCAGAAATTAATGCAGCAGCTAGCGGCAGAATCAAATATTTCTGCACATTCTTTATTTGTTCCTAAAATACTTACATTAAAAAATAAATATCCTTCAGACTTTTCTGCGGCAGAATATATTTTTTCGGGCCCGGAATATTTAATTTATAAGCTTACAGGAAACACCGTAACAATATTGCCCGAAGACCGTTATGTTTCTGCTTATTGGGATGATGAGCTTCTTAAAGCCTGTAATATTCCCGCAGGTAAAATGCCGCCTTATTATGATTATTCGCAGTCTTACGGCGAGCTTAAATCTGAATATCTTGAAAATCTGAAAAAAATTGCAGCTGAATGTATCGGCGCTGGAATATGTGCAGATTGTAACGAAAATTCTGGCGGGGAAATACGTGCAGGTAACGGCGCAAATTCCAGCACAGAAAATCGCAACGAAAATTCCGGCGGAAAAATCGAGATTATAATTCCAGATAAGCTTAATGTATATGGTGCCGGCCCGGACTTTATTGCTGCATTAATCGGAACAAATACTTTAAAACCAGGACGAATCTGCGACCGTTCAGGTTCTTCAGAAGGCTTGAATTACTGCGTTCCGGTTTGCGTACGTTATTACGGAATCCGCACTTTGCCTTCTGTAATTCCCGGTTTATGGAATGTTTCTGTTTTAATTCCACGCAGCGGAAAACTCAATGAGAATAAAAGAATTTATGCCGTAAAGGATGCAGTGCGCACTCTTAGAGCCATTGCAAAACAGTATGGATTTATTTTTCCGGAAAAACTTTTTGTAACAGGCGGCCAGACAAGAAATGCCGGCTACATGAAGCGTAAGCGTAATGAGCTTGGAATGGAATTGAGCATTGCAAATTGTGATGACGCAGAATTACTTGGCGATGCCTGTGTTGCATTTTATGCGCTTGGGAAATATAAAAGCCTTCAGAGTGCGGCCGAAAAAATTGTTCACGAAAAGAGTTTTGCAATATGAAAATCTATAAAATTCCTTTGGAAACAAAATCAATTATTTTTGACATTGATTCTACTCTTTATACAAACCAGGCTTATGCATTTGAACAGGTTGACTGCCAGGTGCGCGAATTTGCCCGCGAACGTGGAATTACTGCCGACGAAGCCAGAAAAATGGTTTCTGAATACCGAAAAAAATTTGCCGCTGAAAATAACGGAAAAAAAATCAGCCTTGGAAATACTCTTCTTTCTTTTGGAGTTCCTATTGAACAGAGTGTTGAATGGCGCAAAAAGCTTCTGGAGCCTGCTGATTTTTTATCTAAAGATGAAAAGCTTATAGCAGAATTAAAAATCCTTTCAGAAAAATATTCATTAATATGCGTAACAAATAATCCTGTGCTTCCTGCAAGAAAAACTCTGGATGCAATTGGAATTTCTGATTTTTTCCCCGAGATTGTCGGACTGGATACCTGTTTTAAATCTAAGCCTGCTCTGGAGCCGTTCCAAAAAGCCTGCGAAATTTTGCGTGTTTTACCCGAAAATTGTCTTGCAATCGGCGACAGATATGATATGGATATTGATTTACCTCTTCAAATGGGAATGGGCGGAATTCTTGTAAATGGTGTTGAAGATGTATATGACATTTCGCGCCATATGTGTTATAATAGTAGTGAATATGAAAACAAAGAAGTGGGAAAAGCGGATTGAACTAACAAATAGCGGAGAGTTGTCCCTGTTTTTCGTAGGAACAGGAACTGCTTTTACTAAATCTGACTATCAGACAAATTTGCTTGTAATAAAGGGAAATACTCATATTCTTATTGATTGCGGAACATTATGCTCTTATGCAATTGTAAATGAATACAAAACTCCTTTAAAATCAATAAAAAATCTTTTGATTACGCATCCGCATGCAGACCACATCGGAAGCCTGGAAGAATTTGCGCTTTCAGGAATGTATGTTACTAAAGAAAAACCTAACATTATTATATCTGATGAATTCAAGAAAAAACTCTGGAATGAATCTTTAAGAGGCGGTATTCAATACAGCGAAACCGGTAGAATGCATTTTGAAGATTATTTTAATCAGATAAAACCAAAGCTTATTCAAAAATTCCCGTTTGAAATTTTTGAATGTGATTTTAACGATGTTAATCTTAAGCTTTTTAGAACAAAACATGTAACTTCAAAACCAAACAGTTTCAGGCATTCTCAAATTTCTTACGGCTTGATTTTTGACGACAGGGTTCTTTTTACGGGAGATACTCAATTCAACCAGCCGCAGCTTGAATTCTTAATGAATAAATATAATATCGAAACAATTTTCCATGACTGCGATATTCAGGGCTGGTCTGGCGGCGTTCATGCAACTTATGATCAGCTTTGTACTCTTCCTCTTGAATTAAAGAAGAAGATTTTCCTCTGCCACTATTCTAAAACATTGCAGATAGATGAACCTCTTTCTGATGGTTTTGCCGGTCTTACAAAGCAGGGCTATTATTATATTTTCTAATCATTAAAATCTGAATTTTCTCTTTTATGCTGTTTAAATGGCGCAGTATACATACCGCAAAACGCCCTTGAATTCAGAGGAAAAAATCGTTAAATTATATGTTGGTATACGAGGGTCTCTTGGAGAGGCTTTAGTATATACAGAAAAAGGCTCTGCTTTTGCGGAGCTAACAGGAGTTTTTAATGAACGTTTCTGATATTAAACATGCTGGAATTAAAGC
>CAMVBP010000204.1 GCA_947165795.1 uncultured Treponema sp. | reverse complement strand
AGGCCGAACATTGTTACTGCGGCGGCTTTTGTTTCTTTTTCATCCACTGATATGCGGACTTGGTGAATGGCGCTATCTACGTAGATGTCTGCGCTTTTTGTAAAGATTTTTGACAGGTCTGCAGTTTGTGGATTAAAGGCATCTGTCATGCCAAGGGCCTTGAGTACCGGCACAAGGTCGTAGCGGCTGGATAAATCGAACTTTGGAAGCTTAAGCCATATATTTTTACTTCTGCTGCCCGAGTTAAATTTTTGCAGGAGCGCATTTGGATTTGTTTTTGAAAAATCATACTCAATTTCCTTTGGAAGAAAAATAAACATTGAGTATCGCGAATCGTTATATTCAAGCTCAAGCATCTGAAAGTCTTTGTCTTCAAAATAATTATAATGTGCTGTTTTGGACATCGTCGGAATATCTATTGAATTTCCGGTGGTTTTAAAAAACGGCTCGTTGCGGGTGTTTTCTTTATCAAATTGATTTTTCCATTTTTGATTAAAATAAAGTGTGTTGAGCAGCACGAGCTTTGTAGAAGCCGGTAAATCCTGAGAAAGAAAGTTTTCTATAAGCCTGTTTGTTTTTTTAGAAATAAACGAGTTTATTTCCTTTCTAACTGCCGGGCCTTTTGTAAAATCTGTCGGCTTGGCTGTAAAATCAAAGTTATCCATAAAATTCTTATATTCTTTTTTAATCTTAAGCGTCTTTTTATACCATACAGAATTTGACATATTTTCCGTGCCGGTTATGAGCTCTTTTATCTGAGCATTAAAATCCTCGGAAGGCGTGCAGGCAATTAAATCCTTAATTTGTTCATTTGTCTGATTGTTCGACCCCTGCAGCAATGCATAAAGCAGACTGTAAATTGAAAGTGCTGAATAGTTTACGTTTTCATCCTGTGTGTAAAGGCTTTCAAAAAGCTTGTCGTCAAACGAATTAACTGATTCACTTGCTTCATTTGTATAGGCATTTATGCTTGCAAACAAAATCAGCATAAATGATAAAAATGCTGTTTTTTTCAAAATAATCTCCTTATGAACACCGCGGCTGTTGAGCTGTTTCCGTTCTATAAAAACTCGCTTTAAATTATATTAAAAAAACACCCTTTGAGGTACAAAAGTTTCTGCAAATTGACGATTTTATCTGCAAAAAAGTCATGGGACACACGTAACTCCGCTTGATGCGCAAAACTGTTTTCCATGCTAAAAATCCTGATATAGTTGTTTTTAATCTGAATTTGAGTTATTCTTATATAGAATAATATTATTATTAGTGAGATTTGAATATGTTTTTGTACATTGACCCGGGAACGGGTAGTATGCTCTTTTCAATTTTAATTGGTGTTGTTTCAACTGCATTATTCTTTGGTCAGCGCCTTTTTATGAAATTGAAATTTATATTAAGTGGTGGAAAAGCAGCAAAAATCAGCAATTCTAAAATTCCTTACGTTATTTTTTCAGATCACAAGCGATATTGGAATGTTTTTAAGCCTATTTGTGATGAATTTGAAAAACGCGGCATTGATATTGCTTACTGGACCGCTTCTCCCGACGATCCGGGACTTTCAGAAAAGTACGAGCATGTTAAAGCAGAATTTATCGGCGAAGGAAACAAGGCTTTTGCCCGTCTTAATATGATGAATGCTGGAATTTGTCTTAGTACAACTCCAGGTCTTGATGTTTATCAATGGAAGAGAAGTAAGAACGTAGATTATTATGTTCATATTGTTCATATGATCAGCGATCCTTCTTCTTACAGAATGTTTGCCCTTGATTTTTACGATGCAGTACTTGTAAGCGGTCCTTATCAGCTTGATCAAATCCGTCAGATAGAAGAAAAACATGGCGTTCCTGCTAAAGAAATTAAAACTGTAGGCTGTACCTACATGGATATGCTTAATGGCCGCGAGCGTCCGAAAATTGAATCAAATCAAAAGACTATTTTGCTTGCTCCAACCTGGGGTGAAAGTGGAATCCTTTCCCGCTTTGGAGAAAAGATAATAGATGCACTTTTGAATACCGGTTATGAAATTGTAATCCGTCCTCATCCTCAGTCATATACTGCAGAAAAAGATCTTCTTGATAATCTTGTTAAGAAATATTCAGACTGCAAAAATCTTTCATGGAACAGAGATAACGACAATTTTGATATCCTCAATAAAGCCGATTTGCTTATTTCAGATTATTCAGGTGTTATTTTTGACTTTGCGTTTGTATTCAAAAAGCCGTTTATCTATGCCGATACTTCATTCAATTCTGCGCCTTACGATGCTGCATGGCTTGATGAAGAATTATGGACAATCAGAGTTTTGCCGGAAATTGGTCATCAGTTAAAAGAAGCCGATTTCCCACAAATCAAATCTATTATCGATAATGCAATCAGTTCTAATTCTTCTGATTCGCAGAGAGATAAAATTATTGAACAGTGTTGGAGCAATATCGGCCAGGCCGGAAAACTTGCTGCAGATTATCTTATTGAAAAATCTAATGAACTTAATAATCCAAAGGAAATGGAGAAGACTGCATGAAAACCGTATATCTTGGAATAACAGGAGATATCATTCATCCTGGAATTATCAACATTATTAATGAAGGTGCAAAGCTTGGTGAACTTACAATAGGTCTTTTAACAGACAGCGCAATTGTTTCTCACAAGCGTTTGCCTTACCTTACATATGAACAGCGCAAAACTGTTGTAGAAAATATTAAAGGCGTTGCAAAAGTAGTTCCTCAGGAAGACTGGAGCTATGTTCCAAACCTCAAAAAATATAAGCCTGATTACATCATTCATGGAGATGACTGGAAAACAAATTATCTCAATCACATCCGTGATGAAGTTTTTGAAGTAATGAAGGAGTGGGGCGGACAGGTTGTAGAAATTCCTTATACTCAGGGAATCAACTCTTCGGCACTTGCAGATAACGCTTCTGCAATCGGAACAACTCCGGACGTTCGCCGCGCAACCTTGCGCCGTCTTATTGCCGCTAAAAAAATCGTACGCATTATGGAAGCTCACAGCGGTTTGAGCGGACTTATCGTAGAAAATGCAGAAGTAGAAAAGGCAGATGGAATCCACCGCTTCGACGGAATGTGGTCTTCATCGCTTACAGATTCAACTTCAAAAGGTAAGCCGGATATTGAAGCCGTTGACCTTACAACACGTATGCATTCACTTACAGACATTCTTGAATGTACAACAAAACCAATTATTTACGACGGCGACACAGGCGATATTCCGGAGCACTTTGTATTCACTGTCCGCACGCTTGAGCGCAACGGTGTAAGTGCAGTAATTATCGAAGATAAAAAAGGCCTTAAAAAGAATTCACTTTTCGGTACAGAAGCAAAGCAGGTTCTTGCAACAGAAGAAGAATTCTG
>CAMVBP010000203.1 GCA_947165795.1 uncultured Treponema sp. | reverse complement strand
GTGCCTTAGATTTCTTTTCGTTCCAGTAAACAATATTTCCACGGTCTCCGTCGCAATCCGGCATGTAACCTAAAATTACATTTTCGTAGCCTTTTTTGTGAAGGTTTTCCATTTCTTCTGCTACAAATTTTAAATTGTCGCCTTCCGGAATAATTTCGTGGGCAATATTGAATTCATTTATTGAATGAAATTCAATTTTATTTTCTGCAAAGAAGTCTCTGTCTATACTAAGATATCTTGAGCTTCCGTTAAAATCGCAGACTACGCCAACAGGACATTCTGCAATGTAAGTTGCAAGCATACCAAAAAAATCTGTCTGATATTCTTTATTATCTGTTCCTGTTATTGTTTCTCTTGCAAAATTATTGTAAGCAAATAATGCATTGTGCTTTGAACTGTCTTTTACATCGTAAACAGTTTTTAATTCAGAAGTAGTGCAGGAATCTGCTTTTTTTACCGAAGCCTTTACATTTTCATCATTTTTAATTCTGGCTGTAAAGTCTTCGATTAATTTTGCATTTTCTGCGCCGCTTAAAACTCCGCCTTCATTTGTTCCGAATTTTATACCGTTATGGCCGATCGGATTGTGACTTGCAGAAATATAAATAAATCCGTCAAGCTTTTTTGCATAAGCCATAATTTCGGGTGCAGAAGTTACTGCTGAATATTGAATGATGGCACCTTTTTTAATGAGTATGCGGATTATAGCATCCGCTATGGCAGGACCTGTAGGACGGGAATCTGTTCCAACCGCAATTACAGGAATTTCCTGGTTAGAAACTTTTTTAATGTAATCAAAGTAGACTTCACCTGCAATAATACAGAGAGCTCTGTCTTCTTCGGATATTACAGGATTTCTATCCTGTTCATCTCCAGAAGCGGCAAAAATTTTTCTCCAGCCAGAAGCTGAAAGAATCATATTGTGTTCCAAAAAAGCCTCCCAGATTAATTATGCTATGCGCATAATTAGTATACTGTTATATTATAATTCACCTGCCGTCTATTTTCCAGATTATCTTCAATTATAAGTGTAAGGGTAGCTTTTCCAGAAGTAAACATAACTTCACCTAAAAGTTGAAGCTTTTCTGAAGGGAAAATGTCGTTGCTTGTATATTTTCTTTTTCCGGTTACAAGCAGCTTTGAATTTTCCTGAATAATTGTATCATAAAAAATTTCATCAAGGACAACCCCGTTTACTGCAACTGAAGTTTTGAAAGGATATGCAACATCGTTTCTCTTGCAGTAAATTTTGTGAACTCCTGCCTGAAAATTTTTGTGATTTGCCAGTTCAAACTGTTCACCACTTTTATTCTGTATAACAATACCACCAAGCGATAATTGAATTTCGCTTTCTATTCTTGGCATAAGAATTTTTGGATTGATTGCCGTATTATTCTTTTTATCTATAATCTGGAATTCAAGGTTGCTTTTTCCATGCTGCCAGCCAGTGTCTCCGCTTTGTGCAAGCAGCTGACCGGCTTCTACATTCTGAATTCCTTTATTGCTTACTGCAATGGATTCTGAATCGAGGTTTGCATATACGGTAAGCAGTTCATCCTGATGATTTACAATTACTGCGCTTCCTAAAGTTGAAGGGAAAAAATCATTGTCTTCTTCCAGTTCTGTAATTACAACAAGAATAACGCCTTCTTCGCTGGCATGAACTTCGGAAGGCTGTGCAAAAATCTGAGAGGTAGAAAAAAGATCTCCCCGGTTCTGTGCAAAATACAAACCGTATGAATCTGTAGTTATTTCTTCTACCGGCCATTCAAAAGCCGCTAAAATAAAAGAAATTGAAATAATAAATGCAAAGAATATTGATTTTTTCATTTTTTATTCCTTAGTAATAGCAATTCTGGAAATTGAACTGTCGCTTCCAATAAAAAGATTATTGTTATCGCAATTTATAAAAGCACTTTGTGCTTCAAAAGAGAATAATCCTTCCAGAGTATTTGTTTTATCGATTAAGAAAACAGTGTAGTTTGATTGATTTTTTCCAAGAAGGAATACAAAATCTTCACTTTCTTCAATAGAAATGATTTTGCTTTCCATATTTATAAAGAAGTTTTCCTGAGTTTTAATGTTGTAAATTCCTATAGAATCCTGGCAGCAGTATAAAACTCTTTCGCTGTCTTTACAGAAATGAACTAAAGTTCTTGATGAAGTTTCTTTATCTAAAAATGTATGGAAGATAATCTTCTGTTGATTAGATTCTTTGTGCGAAAGAACAAAGCGCTGGCGGTTATGTCCCGAAATTGAAGCAATATACTGCCCGTCATTGGAAATATCAAGTCCGAGAATTACAGGATAATCACTTCCGCCAGGAACAAAATCTGATTCAATTTTTCCGGTTTTATTATCGTAAACTTTTATGCTGCCGTTTGCAAAGCCAGCTGTACAGAAATTTTCTTTTGCAGAAAAGGCAGTAATTGGAATAACACCTTCATAAAGCCAAAGAGTTTCTCCGCCTGCATCGCATTTTGCAAAAGAAGCGCCGCCCGGTAAAAAGCGGAAAATAGAATCTTCAACAATAAAAGGGTAGCCTGCGCCTTTAATTACGCCCGCTTTTTCTCCGTTAGATGTAAAAAAATCTGTATTTGCTGCATCTGTATTGTAAAGTGCAAAATAGGAATCAGAAATAGAAACTTTTGCAGGAAATGTTCTGAAACAGGTAATTTTTCCGTCTTCCGTAAAATAACCGGCAGTTTGACCTAAATGAAAATAATACTGTTTGGAAATATCCTGAACATCAACTACGGCTGGATTAGCGGTGCTTATTTTCCATACCGGTGTAAACTGATAATCTTTGTGTAAAGGCTTTGCTGCAAGAATTATATATAAAATTGTAAAGAACAAAGCAACAAGTATAAAAGGAATCAATGCAATTTTTTTCTTCATTATATAATTATATTAGAGTATAATGTGCTAAAATTCAAGAAATTATTTGACTTTTCGGTACTTGTGGGTTAAGATATTGACAATATAACGTAAAATATGCAAAATATTCTAAAGATTTCAAAAGTATGGGAGTATTCATTATGGAAGAAGATATTTTAACCATAGAAGAAGTTGCCAGATATTTAAGAGTTTCTGACAGAACTGTTTATGATTGGGCCCAGAAGGGTGAAATTCCTGCCGGCAAAATTGGTACCGTATGGCGTTTTAAAAAGTCTGAAATTGAAAACTGGGTTAATGCTCGTCTTTCTTCAGAAAATGCCCGCCCACAGGAAATTAGTGTTCAGGCAAAAAACATAATTGCTCCTAACAGAGTTGTTTTCCTTAATCAGAATTCAAAGCACGATGCCATTACTTATTTGTCTCAGGTGCTTGCAACTGCGCCTCAGGTAAAAAATGAAACTGAACTTACTCAGGAAATC
>CAMVBP010000202.1 GCA_947165795.1 uncultured Treponema sp. | reverse complement strand
TCATATCAAAAATATCGCGGATTTTTCCTTTTGAATCTATATAAGCAATAGAAAGAGGATGAGGCGTATTTTTCATCCAGAAAGAAAGAATCTGATCCTGTTCAAAAATAAAAATCATTCCGGTTCCGTCCGGAATATTTTTTCTTTCCATAAAGCCAAAGTTTCTTTCTTCTGTTGTTTTAGCAATTTCTGCAATAACTTTTACCGACTTACCATCTGATGTATTAATAGAAAGTTCAGTTGTTGGAAGCCTGCTGTTTTTACAGCTTATAGTTGCTGCACATATAAATGAAAAAATCAGTAAAAAAGGTAATTTGTTTTTCATAGTTCGTCCAAAAACATTTGCTGTGTTATTTCTGTTGCAGAAAGCTCTACATTTGAGTAATTCTGAGTTTTATCGTAAGTTGAATTATCAATATATTTTAATGTTAAAGGCTTTTCAAGCGACATGGTAACTTTATCGTTCTTCCAGGTTGCGCCGTCCGGACTGATTTTTACCGGTTCCCCGTATTTATTGCAGAGAGTTGTAAAAATACTGTAATAATCAATGCGTTCTTTATTCATATTGATTGTAATAATATAAAGTTCGTCATCAAAAAACTGAAACCAGCAGCGCTCTAAAAAGTTTGAACCAAGTCCAGTAGAAGAATCTGTTTCTATAAGTTCTTTATTTGCACTTGGCAAAAGAGAAACATCGCGTTCGCCTCTGTAACCAAATTCTGAATTCTTTACAAGTTCATCCTTTGTTTCCTGAAGAGACATTCCAAGCTTAATGTTTTTATAGCCATTAGGTAAGTCTTCGGCAAAAAGAGAAAAAGCTAAAAAAAGAAATGAAAAAGTGAATGAAATTTTTCCTTTCATAAATATATTATCGGAAAAAATGATATTTACATAAGAGAGAGTTTAAAAACGATAAAGGGATTTAAAAAGCCGTATTAAAGAACGCCGGTTGCTTTTTCTGAATTATTGATATTGTTGGAAATTGCCTGCTGCTTTTTAAGGAATGCAACCTGCTTTGCAAGTTCGAGCATATCTTTAATAAAGATTTTTTCCTTCTGAATCTGGAAATTTGGTTCCTGCATGAACTTACCTATAGCAAGCGACTGATTTTCTGAAGGAATTCCGCACATATTTGCAAGATCAAGCGGAGTGTATTCTGTCTGATAAGGCTGTTTAAGTGCAGAATGGAAATCAATATGTTTGCGCTGTTTTTCGAGCTGGAGCAAAAGCATATCAAGCATTTTGAATAAAGGATCTACAATATTTGCATTATCAAGATTTCGGTACATAGACCAAAGTCTGTCGGCAAGGGTAGTAGTAAGTTTAGCAATCATCTGAGGCTGTGTAGAAACCATTTGATTAAAGTTTGAACGGTTTACAACCATAAGAACACAATCGCTGTGAGCAATAGCACTTGCAGAACGAGGTTTGTTCTCTAGTAATGCCATTTCTCCAAACATATCGCCTTTTCCAAGAATAGCAAATGTAACGACGTTTCCGTCTACAATTTTAGAAATTGTAACTTCACCCTGCTGAATGATGAACATATCTGCACCACTTTGAGCTTCTGAGAAAATCATTGTGTTTTTTGGATATGCACGTGTTAAATCCGGAGTAGATTCCAAAAATACCGGATGCGCAGTCTGTTTTAAAGCAACAAAACGCTGTTTTGCAATTTCCAGGTTTTCTGAAGTAGGATGAGTTTTTAAATATTGGTAGTAGGCGAAGGCAGCAACATTATTCATTCTTGCTTTTTCATAAAATTGGCCTACATAAAAAAGCTGTTCATAATCGTCGCGTGTTGTTGATTTAAGGGTTGCCTTTGAAAGCATTTCGTTCATAACACGCATTCGGTTAGAGAATGTCTTGATTATTTTAAGAGCGACCGGAGTATTTTGAGAAATAAGTTCAGGATATTGTTCTTTTTTTACGGAAATTGCAACTACATCTGTAACTGCAACTGCTGTTTCGATTTGAGCATGTCCCGACATACATGGAACAACGCCAACGAAGTCTCCAGGTCCATAATTTACAGGAGCCATACCGCCATAGGCTTTTTGAGATCTGACGGTACCTTGTTGAATAATATAAAAATTAGCAGAATCTTCTTTTCCTTCTACTACTATGTAACTTCCCTTTCGGAAGTTTATTACCTGAAGTTGTAACAAGGTCTCACTCCTATAATGTTATCTTTTAATTATAAAAACATATTGCTGATTTGTCAAATTGATAATGAGGAAGCTGGATTCTGAATGAAATTTCCGGCAAATAGGTGCAGAAAAAATTTTGAAATTAAACGAATATAATTTCGGGTTCTAAATCAAAGCCGAATTTTTCCTTAACTGTCTGCTGTGTTTTTTCTACAAGCTGTTTTACGTCTGCAGAAGTAGCATTATTTACATTAATTATAAAGTTTCCGTGGAACGGTGCAATTTGTGCGCCGCCTATTTGGAGTCCTTTTAAGCCGGCTTCGTCAATTATTTTTCCGCTTGGTTTTCCAAATGCGTGATTGTTTTTAAATACGCTTCCGGCACTCGGGAATTTAAAATGACCTTTGTCTACGCGTTCTGCAATGTAAAATTTGCATTTTTCGGAAATGGAATTTTCTGCGGGAACTTTTGAAAGGCGGAATGTTGCTTCAAGAATTATGCGGGAATTTTCGGAAGCCTGGAAAGGGGACTTTTTGTAATCCCATTCTTCGGCGCAAAAATCCTTTTGGATTTGAGTAGAATTTTTTTCGCGGAATTCAATGTGTCTTGTTGAATGAAGAATGTCGCTGATTGAACGGTCGAAGCAGCGCGCATTCATATAAACGGCGCCGCCTACTGAACCTGGAAGCCCTGCAAACTGTTCTGCACCAGAAAGATTGTGCTTTGTGCAAAAGTCTACAAAGGCGGCCATTGGAACGCCGCACTGGCAGCTGACTAAAGCCGTGCCGTCTGAAGCTGCATCTGATTCGTAAAATATTTCTTTAAGATTCTGTGTAGAAATTATTGCGCCGGAAAATTCGCCGTCGGGGAAAACTACATTGCTTGCGCCGCCAATGACAAAATAAGGAATGTCTGCATTGCGAACCGCATCGACTGATGATTCAAACTGTTCAAAATTAAGTGGTGTAATAAAAATTTTTGCTGTTCCACCAATTTTAAATGTTGATTTTTGTGCAAGTGGTTCGTCGAGTGTAAATGGAATTTTGGCCATTTTTAGCATTGAAGCAAGAAAGTTTATCATATGAATTATTATAGTAGGAAATAGTTTTTAGTGAAAGTGGTGATTTTGAGAGCCTCAACCACTGCGTATGGTGCGAACAATTACTGCAGTAAACTGCGCGTGCTTTGTGAGAGCACACGCGTGGCGCGGGCAAATGATGCAGTATTATTGAAAAATATGGATTTTTTTTGTATCTTATTGAAGATTATTTATAGAAATTGCTTTTTAGAAATG
>CAMVBP010000201.1 GCA_947165795.1 uncultured Treponema sp. | reverse complement strand
TCTTCTTTTCCAATGGGAGAAGAGTTTTTTCGTCGATGCGGTTGTACTGCATGAATACGTTGTTCCAGATTTCCATCCAGTTAGCGCTGTCTGTACCTTTGTTTGAACCTACAGGTGGGAGTCCTTCTCCAACCCAGTAGAAAATTTCTGTATCAGGACCACAAGGACCAGTTGGACCAGCTGCCCACCAGTTGTCTGATGCAGGAAGGTAAGCAATCTTATCCTCTGGCATTCCGTTATCCTTCCAGATCTGAGCTGCTTCTTCATCGCGAGGAGCGTTTTCATCACCTGCAAATACAGTTACAGAAATCTTTTTTGGATCGAGGGCAAGCCACTGTGGACTTGTCAAAAATTCGTAAGAATATGCGATAGATTCTTTTTTGAAGTAGTCACCAAGAGACCAGTTTCCAAGCATTTCAAAACAGGTAAGATGAGATGGATCTCCAACTTCTTCAATATCGCCTGTGCGGATACATTTCTGATAGTCAGTAAGACGTGTTCCAGACGGATGCTTTTCTCCAAGAAGATAAGGAACGAGAGGGTGCATACCCGCCATTGTAAACAAAACAGATGGGTCATTTTCTGGAATTAATGACTGACCCGAAATTTCAGCATGATTTTTACTTTTAAAGAACTCAATATATTTTGAGCGAAGTTCATTAGCGTTCATAGCGAGTTATTATAGCAAATTTTTAATACTATGTCATTAATCTTGATGCATCTATTAATGGAAAACAGTTTTATAAATGTAAGCACGTAAGCTTGCTTTGCACATAATATTAAAATTTGTATAATAATTTTATGGTTCAAATAATTACTGTTACTGTCTCTCCTGATGATGTTGCAAATGAGAAAAAAATCAATTCATTAATCCGCACAGAGCTTGCTAAAAAGAATATACGCTATAAAGATATTTCTGTAATTTTTGAAAAAAAATCTGTTGATGCACGTCATGGAAAAGTTAAGGTTCATTTGAGATATAAAGTTTACATTGATGAAAAACCTGCAGATGAAAAATTTGAACCGAAGTGGAAAACTTCAGACGGAAAAAAATCTGTAATAATTGTAGGTTCGGGCCCGGCCGGACTTTTTGGTGCATTAAGGCTTTTAGAGTATGGAATAAAACCTGTAATTATTGAACGCGGAAAAGAAACTTCAGAAAGGAAAAAAGATATTGCGTCGATAAGTACAAAACATATTGTCGATGGAAATTCAAATTATTGCTTTGGAGAAGGCGGAGCAGGAACATTTTCTGACGGAAAGCTTTATACACGAAGTAATAAACGCGGAAATATTGCAGAAGTTCTTCAGATATTCAACTATTTTGGCGCCGATAAAAAAATCCTTACTGATGCTCATCCTCACATTGGAACAGACAGACTTCCTCAGGTTATTAATTCAATGCGGAATAAAATTATTGAGCTTGGCGGTGAAGTTCATTTTAACTGCTGCTGTAATGAATTTTTGTTGAATGAAAAAAAAGAAGTAACAGGAATAAAGGCCGTGGATTTTACTGACGGTTCGGAAAAATGTTTTTATGGAGATGCGGTTGTTCTTGCTATCGGACATTCTGCTACAGATATTTATAAATTAATCGGAAAAATTGCGCCGGACGCGCTGGAAGCTAAAACCTTTGCGGCAGGTGTTAGAGTTGAACATCCGAGGGAAATAATAGACGGCATTCAGTTTCATAATAATTCAGAAGCGACCAAAGATCTTGGCGCTGCGGAATACAGGCTGGTAACTCAGGTAGACGAGCGAGGAGTTTATTCATTCTGCATGTGCCCCGGAGGTTTTGTAGTTCCTTCTTCTTCTGAGGGAGACGGAATTGTTGTAAACGGAATGTCTTCGGCTGCAAGAAATTCAAAGTGGTCGAATTCTGCAATAGTTGTAGAAATAAGGCCGGAAGATATTCCTGAAGAATTTAAAGACCAGGCTCAGAAGCTGGGATGCGTTCAAATGGCAGGGCTTTTGTTCAGGACAGAAATTGAACGACTTGCAAAAGAAAATGGAGAAGGGCAGGCAGCGCCGGCTCAGCGGCTGATTGATTTTTTAAATGAAAAAAAATCTGTGGATTTTCCGCCTTCAAGTTATACGCCGGGACTTGTTTCCAGCGAGCTTCAAAAATGGCTGCCGGATCATATTTCTTCAAGATTAAAAAAAGCATTTTATGATTTTAATAAATCGATGAATGGATTTGTCTGTGAACAGGCTGTATTAATTGCGCCGGAAACCCGAACAAGTACGCCGGTTAGAATTGTGCGCAATAAAGATTCCGGTGAATGTACGGCACTAAAAAATCTTTTTCCATGCGGAGAAGGAAGCGGATATTCCGGAGGAATTGTTTCCAGCGCAATGGACGGTTTAAATATTTGTAAACTAGTTGTAGAAAAAATCCTGAATTAATGATAAAAACTATATATATGAAGATAAATGGTAACAGCGTCGAGAGAGTTGTACCAGTAGTTGGATTTTTATTTTTACTCATTTCTGCAGTAGCAAGTTTTTTTATTTCTGGTGATAAAGCTTCACTTTTAGAAAAGTTTGGTGATTCACAAATAATTGTAAGAACAGTTCACGTTATTTGTACTTCATTTTGTGCATTCTTAATTATTAGGCCAAGACCAACTGGAATTGTAATAATAATGATGATAGAAAGCATTCTTACAATTCTTACAAATTATGCTCAGCTTGGAATTTTCTTTTATTATGGCTGCGTGTGTCTGATTCTTTGCAAGGAATTGTATCCAAGATTCAAAAAGCCGATTCTTTTTAGTTCCTTTATTATTCACCTGATTTCCCTGGGTTTAACTTATACTCATGGAATTCCTAAAATGTGCATAAACTTTTTTTCGAGCATATTTTATCTGATTTTCTTCCTTTGGATTTATTCGCTTTTAAAAGCAAGATTGTCCTGCCATCTTTTAAAGAATGTAATTCAGAACGAAAAACTCGGAGACAAGAAAAAAGGTGAAGAGTTAAAGCTTTCCAGTTATAATCTTTCGGAAAGACAGATTCAGCTTGTGCTTGATAATATTTATAATAATCTTTCCTTTAAGGAATTGAGTGAAAAATATTATGTAAGTATTTCTACGGTAAAAAGTGAATTTGTAGGCGTTTATAAAATATTCGGCGTCTCGAAGCTTGAAGAATTAAGACTTTTGCTTTTGCAGTTTCAGGTAACAAAATAACAAAAATAAAAAGAGGTTCGAAAGTCAAAGGAAAAGATTCATCTGACTTCCGAACCTCTTTTTTTATACTTTTTTAAACATTTTCGACTCTCAGAATCACATCTCCGAACTGCAACGCAAAAAAGTAAAAATGAATAATTACTAAAAAAATACCTAACTTTTTTAACTCATTATTAAATATGTGAAAATACTAATAAATGAATAAAAAAAGTGCAATTATTTTTGGAAAAATTTAACCAAGGTTAAAAAAAAATAA
>CAMVBP010000200.1 GCA_947165795.1 uncultured Treponema sp. | reverse complement strand
GGCGGCGAAAAGGTTGTAAAAATCCGTGACTGCATGAACGATCCAAATCTTCCAAAGAGCAATGTTCTTCAGTTCTATCTTGAAAGCGGTACAATTGTAAGTGCAAGACCTTCAGGAACAGAACCAAAGATTAAATTCTATATTAACTCAATGGTTCCTGCTGGAGACGGTTCAGATGCATGGTTTGCAGATGCAAAGAAAAAAGCAGCAGCTTTGTGCGACGGCATCTCAAATGACATTCAGAAAATAATTGATGCAGCAAAATAAAAGATTAGCTGATTATAAAAGACTGTACAAGCTTTACGAAGCTGGTACAGTCTTTACAGCTTTTGATACAGAAACTACAGGATTAAGACCAATAGATTCAACAATAATAGAAATCGGAGCCGTAAAGTTCGATTGCAATGGCATTATTGGAACTTATTCCGAACTTTTTAATCCCGGAATTAAACTTCCACCACAAATCACACAGCTTACACACATTACAGACTCAATGCTGGAAGATAAACCACCATTATCAGAAAAAATCAGGAACTTTCTTGATTTTCTTGGCGATACTGTAATTGTGGCTCATAATGCGCAGTTTGATATTGATTTTTTAAATTCAGAATGTGCAAAAAATTACCTTAAAAGAACGAACAATAAATTTATAGATACCTTAGGCTTTTCCAGAATTGTATTTAAGGATTATAAATCTCATAAGCTGTCATTTCTTGCTGACACATTCGGAATAGACAAAGGCAATTCTCACCGAGCATTGGACGATGCAAAAACCTGCATGATGCTTTTTGAAAAATGCCTTTACCCTAATGGAAAACCATCTTTCAGCAAAAAAGAGAATGAAGATAATCAGTTGTCGTTATTTTAGTTTCTTGGAGCCTTTGAAGGATCAATCGGCTGACCGTTCTGGAAAACCATAAATGTCATCTGAGGCTTCTGGCTTATAGAATCAATTCCAACAGTTCCAACTTCACTGCCCGAAAGAATATAATCGCCCTTATGAACCTTTACGTTTCCAAGGCCTGTATAAGCATAGATTAAGCCTGTTTTACTCTGAACAAATACAACCTGTCCAAAGCCTCTGTAAACACCGACGTACATTGCAGTTCCTTCGGCAATACTTTTTACAGATTCATTTTCTTTTGCAGAAAGCTGAACGCCCCAAACCTTACCTTTAACCTGTGTAATTACAGGATTAGAAACCGGCCACTTAATTGAAGAATCTGCGGTAATTGTATTTCCGTAAGTTCTTGTATCCGGAGCTTTTCCTGGAGTCGAAACTGTTTTAGTCGAAGTTGAATTATCTGCCGCAGAAGAAAGAGTTCCATTTGAATTAATTGCAGCAACCTTAATTTTCTGTCCCGCTTTAATTACTGTATTTGAATCAAAATTGTTAATTGCAAGAAGCTCTGCAACTGTAAGCCCGTTGTTTTTTGCAATTCTGTAAAGAGTATCTCCCTTTTGAACAGTATATTCTGTAGTCTTAATTGTTGAATTATTTGATTTCGAAGTAGAAGACAAAGCCGCTGCATTTCCAATATCAGCATCTGGAATTATAAGTTTTTGTCCGGCTTTAATAACGTCATTTTCAGAAAGATTATTTGCGGCTCTAAGTTCAGCTACAGTAATCTGATATTTTCTGCTTATTGAATATAAAGTATCTCCTTTATCAACCTTGTATGTATTTTCTGCAAATAATACAGTATTTAATAAAAGAATAAAGGAAATTACAATTGATTTTCTATAAAAAGTTTTCATAACTATATTATCGGCAGAAATTTACGGTAATTTAGAAATTAGTTATAGAGAAGAAAAAAAATATGAGCGGGGAAATCATTTACATTATTATATTTCTATAAAATGAATTAACATCTATTCCGCTGATTATCTCGCCTTCTGCATAATGATTCAAAATAGATTCCCTGCCGGAAGTTAAATGAGTAGAAGAAATACCATATTTTATAGAAATATCTGCTTCCATCAAAGCAGAAAAATGATCGCAGATTCTGACTAAACGGCCGTCAACAGGCTGGAATTTTTCTTCATTATATTTTTGATTCAAATCTTCCCACGATACATGCTGTATTTTTCCTTTTTCATCAACTATGCGGTCAGAAAATTCATCACTTGTATAATAAATCAATTCATTTACAAAGAAATCTTCCATAAGAGGAACAAGTTCTTTATTTACAATTTCATCTTCAATTTTTTTAACAATATTTGGAAGAGCATCGGTTGCCTGCTTAACAGGAGAAATAATATCTCTTGTTACAGATTCAGGAAGATCATGAAACAAAGCGCTGAAAAAATTATTTATAACGCGCTGGCGGCACATATCAGGATAACATTCACGGCCAAGCAAAAGAGTCATGATTGCTACGTAAAAACAGTGTCCAAGAACCGAAGTACCAGGAATTCGTGGTGTCTGATTCCATCTTGTCTGGAACCTTAACTGTTCGATTTTTAAAAGGAATTGATAAGATTTCTGATGCGTCATTAATTTCTGCAGGCCTTCAAGATCCAGATAAGGCTGTATTTCTTTTTCGAGCTCTTTTTTTATATCAAGGAAGCGCTCCTTTTCGTTTACAACTTCGAGCATTTCCATTTCGCGGATTGTAGAATATTTGTGTGCAGCACTATAAACCCTTACAGAAGGTATAAGTTCGTCAGCAATTGGAAATGAACCTGATTTTTGTCCTACATAAATTGTAAATTCCGAAAAAAGCTTTTCATCCTTTATCATTGAGCGGTACTGGTTCAAAACCCATTCATTAAGACGCATGTATTCATTTGGAAACTGCTTTTTAAGCATCTGCTGAACAGGAGATTTTATATCGCAAAGGGAAATTTTTCTTAATAAATCAAATAAAGAAGCATAGATTATCCAGAGCCAGTCGATTTTCTTGCCGCGGTTTTCTTCAAATTTTCCAAGAATATAGGCAATAACCATTTTTTCGCCGGCTTTATCCATCTCTACAATATCAAAAGGGCGAACCAAATCATTCCAGCGTTGAATAGAAAATCCTTCGAAAATCTTAAATGCAAGCTCTTTTTCCATAAAAACTAATTACTGAGTCCTTTTTTGTGATCTGCATCCATTTTATCTTTCCAGACAACAGCTTTCTTTTTAGTTTCTTCTGCCTGTTCTGATTTTCCCAAAGCAACATACAGTTTTCTTTGAGCCAGAAGATATTTTATGGCATTTTTCATATCATCAATACGTCTGGTAGAAAGTTCATATTTATCGCGATAAGCATTTGCTGATTCACTTAATAAATTTTCAACAAGTCTAACAAACAAAACTGTTGTTTCATAATCCTTTGAATTAGGATCAAAATAATCTTTTGTACTGTTACGCATATCAAGAATATTTTTTGCAACAGTTGTAAAACGTCCTTCAATTTCTACAAAAGACCATTTCCATTTACTGTTATCGCCAAATGCATCTTTAAGAATATTT
>CAMVBP010000199.1 GCA_947165795.1 uncultured Treponema sp. | reverse complement strand
GGACAGCTTCCATATCTGTTCCCTGCATGCAGCCTTCTTTTTCTACACAGGTAAAAAGCAGTTCAGAACAATATTTTTCAGCCTCTCTGGCACCGTCAATCAAGGAAATATCTACAGTTTCTGTCCAACCCTTAACGGCAATTTTTCCATTAATTGCATCAACACTGATAATTACACGCTGCTTACCGATTGCTTTATTCAGTTCTTCCAGAAATTCTGTATTTAAAATTGATTCACCATCTTTTGGTTCGGGATTCCAGGCGGCGCTACCAACGAAAGCAATTCGCGTGCCTTTTTCACGTCACGGATTCCTCCGACAACACGAACATTTCCCTGACGTAAAAGTTTTTTTAATAGTGCAGTATTTTTTGTATTTCCTTTTGCATCCGTATTGCGCAAAGCCTGGTCAAGGTCAATAACGGCAACCTCACCAAACTTATTAAAATCAGAAATCAATGCATCTGCGTCATCACGCTGCAAAACCAAATCTTTGCCATTTTTTAACTGCACAACGTGCCCGTCTTTTAAATCGATTGAAGCAATTACCATAAATCCATTATATCAAAATGCATTGTTCTACACAATGAAGATTTTTCACTTGCCGATTTACCCTTTCTTTCGTATATTTAAACAAAGATATATCAGGAGAAAGCTATGGCAAGCATCGCAATTACTCAGACCAATTTTAAGAGTGAAGTATTGGAATCAGACAAACCGGTTCTGGTTGATTTTTGGGCAAGCTGGTGTGGTCCCTGCAAAATGATGGGTCCCGTTGTAGAAGAAATTTCAAATGAACGTTCAGATATCAAAGTCTGCAAAATCAATGTAGATGATGAATCAGAACTGGCTGAACAGTATGGCATTATGAGCATTCCGGCATTCTATCTCTTTAAAGATGGAAAAGTTGCCGCTCAGGTTGTCGGTGGTCAGCCAAAAGATGGTCTTCTCAAATCACTTGGACTGTAAAGCGCCGTAAATCTTACACTTTTTTAAGTGCCTGAACGACATCGGTTCTTATAGTCTTAAAATCTTCAATTCCGGAAACAAAATGAATGCTGTTTTCTTTCCGGCATGAAAAAGGTGGTCTTGAATAAGTAATCAGGCCATCTTTTTTTTCGTCCTCAGAAAAAAATATTGCACTTCTTTTGGCAACCGAATCAGCACTCACAACAATAGTCTTCAAATTTTCCAAAAATATTTTTGCTTTCTGTCTTGATTCTTCTTTTGTTCCCTTAAAAGCAAATGCCAGAGTCGGGCCAAACTTCTTTCCATAGGCTTTTGCCGTTGCCGATGTATCGCTTACGGTCGGATATGCAACCCAGGCAATTTTATCACTTTTGAGCAGCAGTTTTGCAAGATCTGACGCATTTTTACATCTCTGCTCAAGATTAAGCGAAATAAAATCTACTGCTTTTGAAATTATAAATGCAGAAGCATAATTCATTCTTGTGTCCAGTATTCGCGAAACTACATGATTCAGGCGCATGGTAAAAGCCAGAGCAGAATCCTGTTTTTGTAAATCAAAAGCCCAGCGGATATTGCCACAGCAGGGATCTCCCGCCTTGATAAGCGGAATATTACAGACACGCCATTCAAAATTTCCTGCTTCTGTAACTGAGCCTCCTTTATACATTTCAGATCCGCACAAAATTGTAAAATCGCGAATGACAATATCTACACCCAGATCAATCGGCTTAAGAGAAAAAGGTGAAATTGCCGATGCATCTACAAGAAGCGGAATTTTATTTTTGTGAGCCACATAGGCAATTCTTTCCACTTCAAAAGCCTCAGGAATATATCCGCCTTCTATATCAATAAAAATACAACGTGTTCGCGGTGAAATTGCCGCTACATAATCATTAGCCTTTGTTGATTTGATGAAATTTACAATTATTCCCATATCGTGAATCAGCACATTGAACAAATCATGTACTTCCGGCCTGAGGTTTTCGCAAACAATGATTTCGTCTCCGGCTCTTGCCAAAGTTAAGATTGATTGCAATATTGCCGCTTTTCCAGAAGATAATAAGGTAGTAGTCTTTCCGTTTTCAAATTCTGAAATTTTGTTTTCCAAATCCAAAATAAATGGTTCAAGTTTCTTCATGCTTTTAAATGTAGACCCTAAATTTCACACTGTCAAGCAATATTACAACATTGATTTTTTCAAAAATTTTCCTGCTTTTATATCCAAAAACTCGTCATTTTTTTTACACAATGCTGATTTATAATTACAGTGATAATGTTCGCCTTTTGGTGTTACATACAAAATAAAAATTGTTTTTCATAATGAACGAAAAGTTCCTGGAGGTAATTTTATGAAAAAAATTCTTGCTGCTGTTTCAACACTTCTGTTGATTGGTGCTTTTGCATTTGCAGAAGGTTCTCTTATTGCAAGTGATCTTGAAGCATCAGAATCTGTAACTGAAGCTGTTTCTCTCAACGGCTTTACCGTCAATGCATCTAAAGAAAAAGATGTTCGCATTAAGAGCACATCAAAAGTTGCACCCGATGGAAAATCTTTTACAAAATGTATCGACCTGAGAGGTAAACAGTCAAACGGCGCACGCACCATCAAGTTCAGTGCAAAAAAAGGTGAAACCGTAACCGTTTACGGACACAGCGGTTCAAAAACAGATACGCGCAAAATCCTGGTTCAGACTGCAAAAAAGCAGACCATCAAATCTATTCCTGTAAAAATCTACACAGGCGAAATCTCAATGGGAGAAGTTACAATCCCTGCTGACGGTGACTATCAGGTTTGTTCAGAAGATAAAGCCGTTTACGTTTACGGAATCGTTGTAAAATAAATCTTTTTAACAAAAAATAAAATCCTGCCGGTTTCAAACTTTTAAGTCAAAAGCCGACAGGATTTTTTTTGCTTTCCTGGCGGTCCGGCTGCCGCCGTCGCTATGTCCGTGGTTCCGCTTTCGCTCCATACCTTCGGTACGGCTTCCGCCGCCACTCCCAGCGCTACCGCTCCATTCACTTAAAGATTCCCGTTCAAAAATTATTTTTATATTTTTAAAAGAAAAAACCGGTACTTTTCAGTACCGGTTCGTGTGCTAATCACAGTTCAATCAGAACTATTTCAGCAAGCGCTCGTCTCTTGCAATCTTCATAGATGCATCTTCCCAAGCCTTACCGCCGTTCTTTTCGAATTCTGCAATCCAAGCCTTCCAGTTAGCCTGTGTAAGCTGGCGCTTTCCTGTCATAAACTCAGAAACACCCTGGTTCAGGAAGCGTTCTACGTCAGCATCAGGCTGCGGCAGTTTTGCAACACCGTTACAAGCAGTCCAAGGCTTAGACTGCATAACACGCAGAGTCTTCAAAGGAGACAATTCCTTCTTTGACTTTGCAGTTACATAAGGACCATAGCGTGATGCCAATTCAGCATCGCCGTTGTAGTATACCATGTTGCGCAACTGAGTCAGAGGCTGTACCTTTGACTTCTTGTAGCCAACTTTCGGAT
>CAMVBP010000198.1 GCA_947165795.1 uncultured Treponema sp. | reverse complement strand
CTTTCTATTGCTTATATAGATTCAAAAGGAAAAATCCGCGATATTTTTGATATGACACCATATTCGCTTTCTTCAATTAAAAGTACAGTTTCCGTACGATATGCACTGGAAGTTCCTCAAGGCTGGTACGAAAAAAACGGAATTAAAGAAGGCGATATTGTTAATCTAGAAAACCTGAAATAAATTAAAGTTCTGCTTCTAATTTTGCAAGTTCGCTCGCAGCAATTTTATCTTTGGAATCATATTCAAGAACAGTAGCAAAATATTTTCTTGCATCTTCTTTATTTCCGCGTGCAAGTGCTAAATATCCTAAATTAGAAATTACTTTTGTACTTTCCGGTGCCAGCTGAAAAGCCTTCATAAGACATTTTTCTGCTTCATCAAGATTCTTTTCTTCAACATAACATAAAGCAAGCTCGTTATAAGCGTCTGAATTTGCATCTGCACCATATTTTAAGGCTTCCAAAAAGGCCTGTTTTGCATCTTCAAAACGACCGAGCTTTCTTAACCCCCAGCCAAGCATAAACCATGCATTCCAAACCTTAGGATTGTTCCGCAGGAACTTTCTTATATGCTCAAGACCTTTCTCTTCTTCGCCATTATTAATCATTTCATATGCGGCAGAAAATTCCCTGTCATCCATATTCTGATTTGTAATGTTAGAAACAATTTCCTGAGCACGTTCCTTTTTATAAATTCCATTTTCTCCCAATTCTTCGTCAGAAACGTCGCAGGTTAATGCAAGATATGTTTCAAATGCATCTTTTGCTTCGCGGAATTTCTTAAGCTTCATATAGTAAAAACCTGCATTAAAGAACGCATCTGCAAGCGGAGGTTCAGCATTCATTGCCTGTTCGTAATAAGCAAGCGCATCTGCATCATAAGCATCTGCATCTTCAATCAATCCTGAATTACGATAAGATTCTGCACGCTGATCAAGAAACAATGCCATATTTAAAATAAGTGCAACATCGTCCGGGTCAAAGCCAAGCAAAGCAAGAAAAATCTCTTCGGCAAGATCAAAATCTTCATTTTTAGTTTTTAAAATTGCGGCTTCGCATAATTCTTTTTTAATATCCGGTCTAACGTTCTTTACAATTGAACGGTAATAATCAAGATGTTCATTCTTTTTATCATAAGCAAAAACTGTAAGAATTCCGGCTAAAATCTGTTCTGTAGAAATATCATTCGGATTAAAGTTTTCAATTGTTTCTCCAACCTTAACCTGAACCGGAAGTTTTATTGAAGTATCAATTTTAAATGCAGAGTTTGAAGGCACAAAATTCGACGGAATATTAATATAATAGATTGTATCTAAAGGATTTGAACTATTCATTTTAAACTAACCTGTATTATTATAGAAAATTTACTGAGCCGTAGAATTTTCTGCGGCGTTATTTGAATCAGAAGGAGTTTCTGCTGCATTATTTGCAGGAGTTCCTTCAGCGCCAGCTGCAGCATTTGGGGCTGCTTCTCCAGCAGGAGCAGAAGAAGCTTCCGGTGCAGGATTTGCGGCTGGAGCAGGATTCTGTACAACGGCTGCAGCAGCACCTGCATTTGTCTGCATAGTTCCCAAAGCTTTTTTAGCATTTGCTTCGGCTTCCTGCTTTGCAGCATCCTTATCTTTCTGAGCCATAATCTGAGCCTTTTTAGCTTCAAGTTCTGCTTTTTTAGCAGCTGCTTCTGCTTCGGCCTTTTCTTCTGCAGATTTATTTTCCATCTGCCTTTGAATTAACTGCTTCTGGAATGAGGTAATAAAATTATTTATATGGAATTTGTAAGCCATTGGAACAGAATCAGCTACAAACTCTACAGTAATCATACAAATATCTTTTCTACCCGGAAGAAAATCTGCATCTTTTACAATTCCCTGAATAGAAAGCTTATCGTTTGTATCTGCAAAGAACATTCGCAAATCAACCGGCTTTTCTATTAAGAATTTTGGAATTCCTACGAGCATGATTGTTGCTCCGCCGAATGAAAGTGTTTTTAAAACGCACTTTCTTGGAACTCCGCCAATAAATATATAAGATTCTTCTTTTGGCAAAGAAAGAAGTCGAACTGTTTCTTTATTTAATATAATTTTTTCGTCTTTTTTAGTGTTGAAATTTTCGTTTACCTGAAGGAATTCACCAACGCGCGAAATTAAATCGTCAGACGGGCGTTGGGTATACTGCAGATTCATAATAACTAAATCTGTAGAAGCTTCGTAAGGCTTGCTTTCAATAACAATTGCATTTACAAAGAACTGAACAGGTTCATTATTCTGATCAAAAAAAGCAAAACGGATACTTACCGGAGCCTGCTTGTTTTTCTGAATCTGCTGATAAAATCCACTGGAAGTTCCAACAAAAACTTTTGTTTCGCGCAAAGATACTGAATTTATAATACAAGGCCATTGACCACCATTACATTTTAAATAAATTCCTCGTGGATCTGCCTTAAGAGCCTTTATATTAGCCTTTGTAAAAACGATTTCCTTATCTCTAAAATAATCGTAATATGTGGAAATCTGATGACTGGTTGCAACACTCATTATATATATTCTAATAAATAATTGTCAAAAAAACAACTAAAATCAAACGATGCCGTAAACAGCATTGCCCGATTAACACTTCTTTGAACTGGCAAAAAAGTGTATAAAATGAAAAAACCGCCATTATTACGAATTACTTCGCGTTAAATGGCGGTTTTTACAATTAAGAAACCGTAAAAACTTAAGCGTTAGCCTCTGCTGGAGCCTCAGTTGCTGGAGCTTCCTCTGCAGGTGCTTCTGCAGCTGGTGCAGGAGCCGCTGGAGCTTCATTTCTTGCTTTATTCTTCAAAGCAGCGTTACAAAATTTACAAATTTTTACAGTTTTACCATCAATTTCTTTTTCCCAAAGAACCTTGATATCCTTTTTTCCGCAGATAGCACAAGTTCCTCGTCCGTGTGCAGGCAAACTTCTAATACCTGAACCTCTATGGTTTTTTGACATATCAAACTCCTGTTCAGATTATTCTGCTGCAGAATCTTCTTTCTTTTCAGAAGATTTTTTAGCAGATGATTTTTTTGCTTTTGCATCAGCATCAGAAGCTTTTGCTTTTGCAGTTTTCTTTTCTTTTGCAGCATCAGATTTCTTTGCAGCTTTCTTTTCTTCTCCACTGCCGTCATCCAATTTGTAATCTACAAGTTCCAAGATAACAACATCAGCAGCATCACCCTGACGATATCCCAACTTAAGAACTCTAGTATAACCACCTTTGCGTTCCTTCATTCTTGGACCAATCTCTGTAAAGAGCTTGTTTAAAATCTTTTCATCCGAAATGAATTTAGCAACTTCACGACGATTATGTACAGTATCTTCCTTAGCTCTTGTAATCAACTTTTCAGCTGACTTTCTTACTTCAAGAGCCTTCGATTTTGTTGTAGTAATTCGCTCATATCTAAAAAGCGAAGTAACCATATTTCTTGACATAGCACGACGATGTGCTGTTGTACGTGAAAGCGGATTAA
>CAMVBP010000197.1 GCA_947165795.1 uncultured Treponema sp. | reverse complement strand
ATCGAAAATCCGTTAAAAATCGGGCTGCGACAGCGGGCCGATTTAGGATTATCGAAAGAACGGCTCAGAGGCGAGACTTGCGAGCCGACTAAAATCGAAGAACCGTTAAAAAACGAGCTGCGGCAGCGGGTCGTTTTAGGTTCATCGAAAAATCGCCTCAGAGGCGAGACTAGCGAGCCGACCTTTTATTCAATAGGAGAACAACATGATTTCAGGTATTTTATCGATTCTTTCTGCAGTTTTTTATTTGTATGCATTATTATGCCTTGCAAATGTTTTATTATCCTGGATTCCAGGACTTAAATTTACAGCAGTTGGAAAATTCATCAGCAAAGTTACTGATCCTTATATGAACTTTTTTTCCAGAAGAGGAATTTTCAGAATCGGAAATATAGATTTTTCTCCAATTGTTTCCCTCGGAATTTTAACCCTGATTTCAACAATTCTTGCAAACATCCAGCGAACCGGAAAAATTTTCATCGGTGGAATTATTGCTACAATCTTCGGTTCTCTTTGGGGGATTGTACAATCTTTATGCGGTCTCTTATTCCTTTTAATTCTTATTCGGTGGATTGTTCTCCTTTCAAATCATGGCGTAACACCTTACGATTCAATATGGACAAGATTTGACCAGATGCTAAACAGAATGGTTTATAAAATAAGCGGCGTATTCTACAAAAAACCGATTAATTATCAGAATGCACTTTTAATTTCCTGGATTGCTCTTTTAGTTTTTGAAATCCTTGGTACAATTCTTATTTCAATTATAACAGGCTTGCTTTACAAAATGCCAATATAATCAATAAATGAAAATTGGTGATATAAAAAATCCGGTTTCTTCAATATCCGGCGTTGGACCACAACTTACAAAAACTCTTGCCAAAATAAATATTTTTACTGCGGGCGATTTATTGCAATACTATCCTTATGATTACGATGACCGCACGCAAAAAATTACGCTGAACAAATATAATCAGGTAAAGAAAGTTCACACAGTTGCAAGAGTAGTTGCGCACGAATGGTTTGGTTACGGCGCAATGAAAACTTTAAAAATAAAAATTGAAGATGAAACTGCGGCTGCAGACTTAATCTGTTTTAATAGAAGCTTTCTGGAACGAACCTTACCTCCAGGAACAATTGTTTCTGTAACCGGGCAGTTTTATGTAAAATACAATACCTTACAAAGTACCGCGTTCGAAGTAGAAAAAATGGATCTTCCGGAAGCGTCAGCAAATGATAACTTTCAGGAAGGCGGTCAGAATAGAATTTCGCTTAAAGATATTCAGCCTTTGAATTCAAAAATTTTCCCGGTTTATCATCTTACGGAAGGATTAACGCAAAAGGCTTTGTGCAAGGCAATTTCTAAAGCATTGCAGCAATACGCCCTTGGAATAGAAGATGAACTCCCGGAAGAAATAATCAGGCAGAGAAATCTTTTACCAAAGCAAAAGGCTGTCCGCGCAATTCATGAACCGTTTTCTATTCAGGATGCTATAAATGCGCGAAACACTCTTGTTTACGAAGAGTTGTTTTTATTTCAGCAGGTAATTTTATCCAGAGCAGAAAAGCGAAAAGGAAGTATACAAAATCAGCCGGAAAAAACTGAAGGCACATTTATTTCTGAAGATGATTTTGCAAAGGAACTTTCGCCTATGCAAAAAACTTTTTTAGATAAGCTTCCGTTTGCGCTTACAGACGATCAGAGAAAAGTTATTCATGAAATGAATGAAGAAATTGACCGCAGTTATACCGAACGCTCAAGAATATTAAATCAGCTGGACCGTGGACTCCCACCGCCGGTTCGTCCTGCTTTTTCCATGGCAAGACTTTTACAGGGAGATGTCGGCTCCGGAAAAACTCTGGTTTCTCTTTTTATATGCCTGAGGATTTTAAACTGGAAAGGGCAATGTGCACTTATGGCACCAACAGAAATTCTTGCACGCCAGCACGCAGAAAATGCCGCCAGACTATTAGAACCGCTCGGAATCAGAACTGCATTTCTTACAGGTAATGTAAAGGCGGCCGGAAGGAATCAGCTTTTAAAGAAGCTTAAGGATGGCGAAATTGATATTGTAATTGGAACACACGCCTTATTTTCTACTCAGGTTGTTTTTAAAGATTTGCAGCTTGTAGTAATTGATGAACAGCACCGTTTTGGAGTTCAGCAGAGGCAGGCAATTATAGAAAAAGGACGTCACACAGAAAAAGGCTTTACTTTTGAAACAAATCTTTTAATGATGAGTGCAACTCCAATTCCGCAAAGCCTTGCCCTTACTATTTTTGGCGATTTAGATATTTCTACAATTCATACCAAACCGGACGGCCGAAAACCGATTACCACATATCTTGTAAAAGAAGGAAACGAAATAAATGCATATGAGGCCGTGCGAAAAGAACTGGAAAAAGGACATCAGGCATATTTTGTTTACCCGGCAATAGACAGCAATGAAAATATTAAATCTGCAGAACGTGCATTTGAAAAACTCAGCAAACATATTTATCCGCAGTATAAATGTGCACTTCTTCATAGCAAGGTTGATGAAGAAGAACAGGTAAGAATTCTCCGAGCCTTTCGCGAAGGAGAAATTCAGGTTCTTGCAGCAACGACCGTAATAGAAGTTGGAGTTGATGTTCCAAATGCAACCTGTATGGTAATTGAACAGGCCGACCGCTTTGGAATGGCACAGCTGCATCAGCTTAGAGGCCGTGTTGGTCGCGGCAGCGAACAGTCATTCTGTTTTTTAATTTACAGTAAAGATATTACAGAAACCGGAATTGAACGAATGAAGGCTCTTCGCCAGAGTACAGACGGATTTTATATTGCTGAACAGGATTTAAAAACACGAGGGCCTGGCGAACTTAATGGAACGCTGCAGGCCGGCGCGCTGGAGTTTAGAATTGCTGATCTTTCCCGGGATGAAAAGATTCTTCATTTTACCCGGGAAGATATTATTAAGCTACATACGCTTCAAGACGGCGGGCTCTTGTAGGATGCTGAAGTCTTACAATTGCATGCTTTTCAATCTGACGAATTCTTTCCTTTGTAAGAGCACATTCCTCGCCTACTTCCTTTAATGACATAGGCTTGTAGCCGTTCAAACCGTAGCGCATTCTGATAACCTTTGCTTCGTTAGGACGCAATGTTTCTACAACATTATCAATATCAGAAATCATAGAGTTTTCAATTGCGTGTTCTTCCGGACGGCTGTAAACTTCGTCTTCAAAGAAATCAGAAACTTTAGCATGGCTGTTATCAGAATCATTAATATCTGCATCAAGGCTGATCATCTCGCGGCTGATATTAATCATTTCTCTTACATGGTTAGAATCCATATTGAGCATCTTAGCAATTTCTTCGTATTCCTGCTGTTCAGTCTTCTTAGAACCTACAACTTTTCTTGCATGTTCAATCTTAACCAGTTCATTTGCACGGTTAAGCGGAAGGCGAATAGCACGGCTTTTTTCGCAGATAGCCTTTAATATGCTCTGGCGAATCCACCATACAGCATAAGAAATAAAATGATAGCCTTTAGAA
>CAMVBP010000196.1 GCA_947165795.1 uncultured Treponema sp. | reverse complement strand
CAAATCTGAGCATCATCTGTAAATTCAGAAAGCTTTTGAATTCCTTCTTTTTCAATTATTTTCTGATAGGCAGAAAAAAGCTTTTCAAAATTAAAGCCCTGCGGAGTTTGCACTGCTCGAAGATTTTTTCTTACAGGATGACTGGTTATAAAATCATTATCATCAACAACTTTAAAAGTATCCGTCGGCTCAATTCCGGGAATTGCTGCACCAAATTCATCTGCAGCTTCAATTACGCTTGTAATTTCTTCTTCAGTTACAAATGGTCTGGCACCGTCATGTATAAGAACAAGATCGTTTTCCGCAAGCGCACTATCCGTATTAATTTTTTTGCGGTCCTTATTTTCGTCATGCAAAAACTTTAATGCATTATAAACCGATTCCTGTCGGCTTGCCCCGCCCTCTACAATATTAAAATTTATTTTAGAAATCAGCTCTTCAGCCTTTTTATCCTGAAGAATTATTTTCTTCATTTCATCAGTTTTTCCGACAGGCGAAGTAACAAGCAAATTATTAATCTGGAAATTTTTATTTAGAAGGGTGTCGTAAAGAGACAAAAAAGTTTTTATGCTGCCGGTAAGAACTGTTCCACCATTGTAACATAAAAACTCTTTTTTGCAGTTGCCGCCAAAACGCGTAGAAGCTCCGGCAGCAGTAATAATTATAGAAATATTAGAATGAATCTTCTTCATCATCTTCGAAATCATCATCAGAATCCATTTCATCATTTGCTGAATCACTGTCATCTGAATCATCATTGTCATTTGAAGAAGACATGTCATCCATTAAATCATCATCTTCGTCATCATCAATTGGAAGATGCTGCTTAATTTTTGGAGTAGATCCAGGAGGTTCAAGTTTTGTATGAATTTCCTGTTCAATCTCCTTAGCAGGTTTTCCTAATGCGAATGATATTTCATCTTCAAGAAGTTTTTTTGCAGAATCATAAAGTTTACGTTCCAGAATTGGAAGTTCCTTTACCTTACTGCGGTTATAAAGACATCTTACGATAGTTGCTATATCTTTTACTGTTCCTTTTTTTAATAAATCAAGATTCATCTGATATCTTAATTTCCAATCTGATGTAATTGGTTCAAAGTCGGCAGCAAGTAATTCCAAAGCTTCTTTTGCTTCTTTTGCAGAAACAATCTGGCGAATACCTAATTCTTCTGCCTTTTCTACAGGAACCATTACAATCATATCTGAAGCTTCAATATAAATTTTGTAATAAAGAATTTTTGAATCTTTAAATTTTTTATCAAAGATTTCTGTTACGACACCAACACCCTGACTCGGGTAAACAATTTTCTGGTCAACTTTAAATTTTGTATCCATATATACATCCATTATAGCATAAAATACTAACCTTGTAAAAGTACCGGCGAAAATCTATAAGTCTAGAATCTTGTTGCTTTGCCTGATTTTTTATATGCGGCAGCACTATTTTTTCCGTTCTTTCTGGAAGAAGATCGTTCAGTCTGAACATGTGAATTTATTTTCTCTTTATTTGATTTTCTTCCGCTTCCGGTTTTCTTTCTGTCAGTGACTTTTTTATCGCTGAATTTTCTTTCTCCGGATTTCTTTTCTCCATAATTATCTGAGCTGCTTTTTCTTCTTCTTGAACCGCGCCCTTCTTCCTTTACATCAAAATGCATATGAGGAAGCTTATGATTATCCTTTGATAATTCAACCGCTTTTTTTGCAGATGCAACAGGAAGACTAAGTAAAGAAAACTGCTGTGCTACGTCAATATCATCAACCATGCGGCCAGGAATATGCAAAAGCTTACTGAAGAATTCTGCAATTTCTTTTGCCCGGTAACCGTCTTTCTTTCCAAGCGAAACATAAATTCTTGCCTGATCACCGCGAGGCGCAGAAGATTTTGTATTAATTTTTCCATAATGCTTTGAAGAAAGCTGATTTCCATACATTACAGAAAGAACACCCGCGAGAACCTGTGCCGGCTCCTGATTTTCGCAAAGCTTTTGAGCCATTTCTTCAAACTCTTTTGAAATAAGCTTTTCGCGGATTTTATATTTTTTTGCAGCAATTTCTGCCGATGCTTCATTTTCTTCAACGGCTGCAGTTTCCTGATTTTCAATTATTTCTTTAGCTGCATTTTTATCTTCTGTAAAAAGTTTTTTCTTTAAATCGTTAAAAACACGTTCATTTTTAGCCGCAAGTACTTCAGAAACTTCAGGAATTTTACCTTCGATAAAATCACTCTTTGTTGCCTTTTTAATATTCTTAGATAAGAATCCAAGTTTTCTTCTCTCTTCCGGCCTTACAAAAGTAATTGCAATTCCTTCAGTTCCCGCACGATCGGTTCGTCCAATACGATGCACGTAAGTTGCCGTATCAAAAGGAAGTGAATAATTAACTACATGACTCAAGCCGCTAATATCAATTCCGCGCGCTGCAACATCTGTTGCAACAAGAATTCTTGTTTTCTTCAAACGGAATCTTTCAAGAACCTTTTCGCGCTGATTCTGCATAATGTCACCGTGAAGAGCTGCTGCTTCGTAACCTTTCATATCAAGCTCACGGGTAACACGATCGGCATCTGATTTAGTCATTGTAAAAACAAGACCGTAAAAATCAGGAGAAATATCAATAAGGCGTACAAGTGCTTCAATCTTTTCACTTTCTTTAACAACCCAATATTTCTGGTCAATTAATAAAGCTTCATCAATTACTTTTTCTTCCTCAATGATATCGTATTCGCCCATAAAATCACCGGCAATCTTAAGGATTGGAGCCGGCATAGTTGCACTGAATAGAAGAATACGGCAATCAGGATTCGCATGACGGAAAATTTCTTCAATATCATCAATGAATCCCATATCAAGCATTTCATCGCCTTCATCAAGGATAAAATATTTTAGCTTTGATAAATCAAGAGTTTTGCGCTCAATATGATCTTTAATTCTTCCAGGAGTTCCTACAACAACTTCGCTTCCGCGCTTTAAATCTTTAATTTGAGTTGTATAGGAAGCACCGCCGTAAAGCACTGTCGTTCTTGGATATTCATCGGTTGCAAAAGACTGCATTTCTGTTTTTGTCTGCATTGCAAGCTCGCGGGTAGGTTCAAGAATTAATGCTTCTACATGATCCGATTTACCACGAATGTTCTGAATAATTGGAAGTCCGAATGCGGCAGTTTTTCCTGTTCCTGTTCTTGCGCGTGCAATAAGATTTGTATCGCCCGTAAGCAGACGAGGAATTGCAAGAACCTGAATAGGAGATGGCGTTGTAAAACCTTTTTTTGCAACTGCTTTTAATGTGTATTCATCTAAACCTAAATCTTCAAAAGTAACTGTGTCTGAATTGTCGTTTTCAATTTTGTCTTCTGGTAATTCGTTCTCGATTAGATTTTCTGCAGGGATTTCGTTGATTTCTTGATTTTCTTGGCTCATAAATTCTCTTTAAAAAAATAATTCAATGACATTTTTTGCATCGCAAAAAATACTCAAAAAAAAAGACTGTCATCGCTGACAGCCTCTATGCGGAGGAGCCGACTTGAACGGCCACGACTTGCGCCACAAGCACCTCAAGCT
>CAMVBP010000195.1 GCA_947165795.1 uncultured Treponema sp. | reverse complement strand
CAGCAGGTGTAGGCGAGCGCGGACCAATCACTCGTATGAAGGCTTGTTCAGGTCTCGAAAACTACGGCATTAAGATTGATGCACAGCGCAACGAATGGTCATTCACAGGTAACGCTGAAACTTACATCCACGCTGATGATTCAAAGACAAAGATTTTCGTAATCCCAACAGATGAAGAGCTCGTAATGACAGAAGATGCTTACGCTCTTATGAAGGGAACTTACGATGTTCATACAAACTTCAAGTACAGCTTCCAGGATCCTAACTACGTAAACAAGGCAAGAGAGGAAGGCTTGAAGGGTGACCTCCAGAAGCGTCCAAACATCGCTAAGATTTTGGCACGTGATATCATCGGAAAATAAGCTTCGGGTTATGCGGAAGCAAAATCCGATAAGTTTACGACACGACCGACGCACGCGTATGCGTGCGATGTTCACGATCTGAACGTAGTAATTTTATAAAATACATAAGGATGTAGTATGAAAAAACTGTTTGTTATTTTTGCAGTTCTGTTTGTTTTTGCAGCTCAGGTTTTTGGACAGAATAAAAAAGTTGTTTCTGACGGAACAATTTCTGGTTCAATTCCTAGTGATTGGGAATCTTACAGTATTGATGATGACGTTTTGTTTTATATTTTTGCGCCGGAAGTAGATGGTGATTTTTTCCGGGAAAATGTTACAATTACCTGTGAAGAAATTGGCAAGGGCATAAAATTAGCTGATTTAATGAAACTCCTTCCGGATACATTTGCAGAAGTTTATGATTCATTTGAAATTGTAGAAAAGGGAAAAGATTATTTCATTTTTGACGGAATAATTCAGGATGTTCACGTTGTTCAGTATTTAAAACTGATTATTAAAAAAGAAAATTTGTATACAATCTGTGCTTCTGCAGATCCAGATGATTTTGATTCTTATTATGAATCTTTTAAGGAAATCCTTAATTCATTTAAAGTAAAATAATTATTAGTTCCCTTAAGAATTTTGAAAGCCGGTTTTGAAAGTGAAATGCTTTTAATACCGGCTTTTTTTATCTTAAAAAAGAAAATATCTGCATTTTTGGAACTTGTAAATAAATTAAAATTGATTTACAAAATAATTAGATGAAGAAAATTATTTTTTTTGGGACACCTGCATATGGACACATGATAAGCGCCGCTCCTGCAATTAAGCGTCTTGTAGAAAGCGGAATAAATGTTGTCTGGCTTACTTCCCAAAAATACAGGTTTATAGTAGAAAAGGCCGGTGCCGTATTTGAAGAATATAAAATCAATTTAGATAACCTGAACTTAGAAAATGTAACATCGGATTTTTTTGAACTTTTTAAAAATCTTGTAGAAATAAATCAGCAGCTATATTTTTTGTATAAAGATTATGATTTTGGTGAAAGTTTTATTCTTTATGATTCAATGGTTTCTTTTGCAAAAAATATTGCTGGAAAAAGAAATATAAAATCAATCTGTTTTGTTACAACTATGGCCTATAATTTTTTTGTTTTTATAACTACAAATCTTTTTAGGTCAAGTATTTTGCTTTATATAAAAAATATCAGAAAGATTTGCGCACTTATAAAAAAAGAAAAGTTGTTCAGAAAAAAAGAAAAACTTCCTGCCTTTAATATGCTGGATCTTTTTGTAAATTCCGGGGACCGCACGATTGTATTTACTCCAAAAGAAATTCAGCCTATGGTAAATACTTTTAATAAATCATTTTATTTTGTTGGAACAACAATTAAAGACAGACTGCAGTTTTCTAAAACCGATTTTTTTATGCCTTGTGATTATTATATTTCTCTTGGAAGTATATTTACAGAAAATCAGAAAGCCTTGGAAACTATTATAAACTTCAGTGAATTAAAAAATAAAACTTTAGTGATTACCGCCGGGAAAATAAAAATGGAAAATGGCAGCCCGAATATTAATCTTGTTGAATTCACTAATCAGCAGAAAATGCTGGGCAATTGTAAATACTTTATTAATCATGGCGGACTGAACAGCATATGCGAAAGTATATATTACGGAGTTCCGCAGCTTTGTTTTCCTATGCAGCAGGAACAGAAAATGAGTGCATTGATTGTTCAAAAAAAACGAGTGGGAATATATATGAAAAAGCTGGATAATAAATACCTTATTAAAATTAAAAATAAAGCTTATACAAAAAATCTGGAAAGAATGTCTGCAATTATTAGAAGCTATGATGCTTCCCGGTTGGTTTTAAATATTATAAATAATTATTTTTTTAACAGTGAAAATACTTAAAAAGTGGATTACAATATTTATTAACGGGGTTTTATGAAAGAAGTTGTTTTAGTAACTGGAGCAACCGGCTTTTTAGGAAAATATTTAATAACAGAATTAAGTGATTCATATAAAGTTATTGCCATTGGAAGAAATGAAATTTCAGGCAGGGCCTTAGATTCAGCTGACTGCAAATTCATAAAAGCAGATTTTTCAGATATGGAACAGCTCGTGCCAATTTTTAAAAATGAAAATATTTCTTATGTAATTCATGCAGGAGCACTTTCTACTGTATGGGGCAAGTGGGAAGATTTTTATAAAAGTAATGTTGAAGGAACCCGCAACATAGCTGACTGCTGTGCCAAATATAATGTAAAGAAATTTGTTTTTATTTCTTCTCCAAGTGTTTATACCGCTAAGACTGATTTGTTCGATATAAAAGAAAACGAATACAATAAAAATAACAGTTTGAATTATTATATAAAATCAAAATTAATGGCTGAGGACATTGTAAATGCAAAGCATAAAGAAGGCCTGTATACAGTTATTTTAAGACCACGAGGGCTTATTGGAATAGGAGACCCAAGTCTGATTCCGCGGCTTATGCATGCAAACGCAAAAACAGGAATTCCTCTTTTAAGAAAAGGAAAAAATCTTGTGGATATTACCTGTGTAGAAAATGTTGCTTATGCGTCTCGTCTGGCAATGGAATCTGAAAATGCAGGCGGAGAAACTTTTAACATTACAAACGGTGAACAAAATGAATTCAAAACACTTTTGGAAAATTTCTGCATTGCCGCTGGTGAAGAACCAAAGTTCTTAAATTTACCGTTTGCACTTTTATATAATATTGCAGCATTTTTAGAATTTATATATAAGCTTTTTAGATTGAAAGGTGAACCGATTTTTACAAAGTATACAATCTGTACTTTAGGATTTTCACAGACTTTAAATATTTCCAAAGCAAAAACAAAATTAAATTATACACCGAAGATTTCTCTTGCAGACGGAATTAAAAAATATGGGAAATGGTGGAATGAAAATAAAAAGAATTAAATTATATAAATGCGGATACTGTGTAAATAATCTCCACCTGATATTAAAAAAATCAGAAAAGAAAATATTGAATTTTCCAGCGCTTGTTGTCTTTATTGAACACAGTACATTCGGAAATATTTTGTATGATACAGGTTATTCGGATGCAATTTATAAAAATGGAATTGTTTCGAAAATTTATAACGCAGTAAATAAGACATATGTAAAAGAAGAAGATTTTATAATCAATAAATTAAATAAGGATTCTGTAAATAAAATTGATAAAATAAT
>CAMVBP010000194.1 GCA_947165795.1 uncultured Treponema sp. | reverse complement strand
TGCTTTTGGAATCATTCTTTTTATGAATTATTTTGGCCCTCAGAAAAGCACGGGATGCATTTGAAGATACTTTGGACTGCATAAAAAATATTGGATACGATAATGGAATAATTCACTGCTACAGTTACGGACTTGCAGAAGCGCGCGCATTTTTGGACCGCGGATGGTATATAAGTTTTTCCGGCTCCATTACTTATACAAAAAAAACAAAAATGGAAGAAATGACAGAGCTCCTTCGTTTTGTTCCGGAAGATAGAATTTTATGCGAGACCGATTCTCCGTATCTTGCGCCTGTTCCTTATCGCGGCCAGAAAAATACTCCGTATCTTGTAGAAGAAGTTTACAAGTTTGCCGCAAATGCACGCGGAACAACAGCAGAAGAATTATCTGAGCTTGTTGATGTGAATGTAAAAAATCTGTTTGGCGTGTAATTGAACAGGAAAAATATTGAGAAATTAAATTTCCGGCGGGCTTGTTAATATTTTATATTCACCGGGCTTTGAATTTTTGTTCAGTTCAAGTTTTCCGATTTTTATGCGGCATAGTTTTATAACTTCATTTCCAAGTGCAGAAAATGTTCTTTTTACCTGATGAAATTTTCCTTCGGAAAGTTCAATAAAACATTTTGATTCTGACTGAAAACTTATTTTCATTGGAGAACTTTTTTGTTCTCCAAATTTTTTTTCTGCCGGAAGAATAATTCCCTGTAAAGCTTTTTTTTGATATATAAACTGTTCATTTTCGGAAACAGAATTTTTTAATTCAACCTCATAAATTTTATTAATGTGATTTTCCGGGGAAGAAATTTTGTGAGAAAAAAATCCGTCATTTGTAAAAAGCAATAAGCCTGAAGTATTGCAGTCCAGCCGGCCTACAGTATGAAGCCTTTCTCCGCGCTTTGCATTTTGCACAAGCTTCTGGAGTTCAGGGGGAAGCAGTTCGTAAACGGTTTTGTGAGAATCAGAAACGGCAGAACAGACATAACCTTCGGGCTTGTTCATAATAATGTATAACTTCTGCGTTTCATTGTTTCCCTTTTTTCCCATACTGCGATTGTAACTTTCATTTAAATGAATATCAATTATGAACCAACATTTAAAAATTGATGAGTGTTGAAAAAGACAAAAAAAAAGTATAAAATATTCGCCAATATTATATTGAGAATCCGTGTATTCATGTGCGTTCGTGCAAATCTGTTGCCGCGCCGCCGCGGATGTTATAAGGAGGATGAAATGAGTATTTTTCGTGGTGCTTTTACAGCTTTGATTACACCTATGAAAGCTGATGGTTCAGTTGATTTTGAGGGCTTCCGAAAAAATGTCAAACATCAGCTCCAGCAGGGAATTGACGGACTTGTTCCTCTTGGAACTACAGCCGAAACTCCAACCTTGGATGAACGTCCTGGCGAAGAAGAAGATAAAATCATTGCGATTGTAATGGAAGAAGTTCGCGCTTTTGAAAAAGAGACAGGAAAGAAGATTCCGGTAATTATTGGTGCCGGTTCAAATAATACTAAAGATGCAGTTGCTTATTGTGAACGTGCAAAAAAGGCCGGCGCAGATGCTGCCCTTGTTGTAACTCCTTATTACAACAAGCCTTCTAAAGAAGGAATTTATCAGCACTTTGCTGCTGTTTCTAAAGTTGGAATTCCAATTATTGTTTACAACATTGCAGGACGTACAGGCTTGAATATTCCTACAGATTTGCTTGTTCGCATTGCTGAACTCCCTAACATCGCTGGTGTTAAGGAAGCAAGCGGAAGCGTTGCTCAGATGATGGAAGTTATCGGCCAGATTAAAAACAAAAAGCCTGACTTTGCTGTAATGAGCGGTGATGACGGTTTGACCTTGCCACTTATTGCATGTGGCGGAGACGGAATTATTTCTGTTGCTTCCAACATGATTCCTGCATTAATGCATGAACTTGCACAGTCTGCACTCGACGGAGACCTTAAGAAGGCACGCGAAATTCATTACAGACTTGCTCCATTCTTTAAGGCAGAATTCTGCGACGGCAACCCTTCATCAATCAAATACGCAATGAACGTAAAGGGTATGCCTGCAGGCAGCTTAAGATTGCCTCTCGTTGAAGTTACAGACGCTGCAAAAAAACAGATTGAAGCTGCAATTAAGGAATGTAATTTATAGGAGATTTTGATATGTCAGATAAGATAAAGGTTGGTGTACTTGGTGCTACTGGTATGGTAGGCCAGAGATATATTAAGTTGTTGGAAAATCATCCTTGGTTTGAAGTTTCTTATGTTGCTGCATCTCCACGTTCTGCTGGAAAACCATATTGCGAAGCTGTAAAAAACCGCTGGCTCATTGGTGCTGAAATTCCTGCAGGAGTTGCAAACCTCATCGTAGAAGATGCAAACGACGAAAAGAAAGCTTTGGGAAAATGTCAGTTTGTTTTCTCTGCTTTGGAAATGGGAAAAGATGAAATTAAGGCTTTGGAAGCTGCTTATGCCGCAGAAGGAATTCCTGTAGTTTCTAATGCATCTGCAAACCGCTGGACAGAAGATGTTCCAATGCTCGTTCCAGAAATCAACTATTCTCACCTCGACGTAATTGCTGAACAGAAAAAGCATCACGGTTGGGATAAGGGATTTATTGCTGTAAAACCTAACTGTTCACTTCAGACATACATGATGCCGCTTCACGCTTTAATTCAGGCAGGCTATCCTGTAAAGAGAATGATCGTAACAACTCTTCAGGCTACATCCGGTGCAGGTTATCCTGGAGTTGCTTCTTTTGATATGATTGATAACATCGTTCCATTTATTGGCGGTGAAGAAGAAAAGACAGAAAAAGAATGTCTTAAGATTTTGGGAACTGTAAAAGACGGAAAGATTGAAAATGCTGCCGGTCCACTTGTTTCTTCTACATGTACACGTGTTCCTGTAGTAGACGGACATACAGCTTGTGTTTCTCTTGAGTTTGATTTGCCTGATGACAAAAAACCAAGCCTTGAAGAAATTGAACGCGTTTGGACAAGCTATAAATCAGTTCCACAGGAATTGAATCTTCCTAGCGCACCGGAACATCCAATTGTTGTTCGCCACGAAGAAAACCGTCCTCAGCCACGCCGCGACCGCGAAACAGAAAAGGGCATGGCATGCGTTATTGGACGTCTTCGCCCATGTAATGTATTTGACGTTAAGTTTGTTGCACTCAGTCACAATACAAAGCGTGGTGCTGCACTCGGCGGTATTTTGAACGCAGAACTCCTCAAAGCAAAGGGATTTTTTAATTAATTATATTTGATAAGTTTTATCTAAATATGCGAAAAAAAAGCCGGCAAGTCTAGCGGATTGATAAACGAAAATGAATCAATCCGTAGCCTCGCCGGCTTTTTTTCGCAACTTAGCTTTCAGATATCAAATATATTTAAATTTTATAATTTTGCGCTTTGTTCAACCAATCCGCAGTCGTGCCGCCCTTTTTGCATAAATTCTTATTTATTTTATTCGTTCAAAAATCCCATTCGGGAATCGTGCTGTTAAAGTAATAAAATTATCTTGCAGTCATAAATCTTACAGTATATAATTAAAAGAATGGAAAGATT